>NZ_JANSJD010000004.1:0-160735 GCF_047462395.1 Synechococcus sp. H55.7 | reverse complement strand
CCTCATCAGCGCTTTACTACCCTAACCCCCATAAACTCATCCCGTCAAGAGATAACTCAAAGTTTTTTCGGCGGAGAAGGGATCCGGATTCGCCGTTAGACTGGTGAGGGGATCTTTAAGGTTTCGGACGGCTTTATGGGGATTGTGATTGGGACTGCAGCTCCTGACTTCAGCCTGCCTGCAGTGGGGAAAGGGATCCCGAAGGGGGCGACGATTTCGCTGGGGGCCTATCGGGGCAAGAGCAAGGTGTTGCTGGCTTTTTACCCGGCGGACTTCTCGCCGGTGTGTACGAGCGAGATGCGCTGTTTTCGGGAGGATTGGGGAGCTTTTCGGGCAGCAGGGTGCGAGATCTTGGGGATTAGCAGTGATCCTGTCTCCAAGCACGAAGCCTTTGCCGAGCAGCTCAAGCTGGAGTTTCCTTTGCTGAGCGATGTGGACAGGAGGGTGAGCCAGCAATACGGGGTGGATAGTCTGCTGGGGATACGGCGGGCCTATTTTGTGGTGGATAGCCAGGGGATCCTGCGCTACCAGCATGTGGAGTGGCTGCCCATCTTCAAGCGGGACAACCGCGAGCTGCTGGAGGCGGTGAGGGCAGTTGACTAGGGGCGGGCTCTTTCTGGGCTGGACAGACAGATCTGCTGGGCCTGGCCGCTGTCGGGCAAGAGGAGGGGGGCCTGGCCAAGGGGCTCAAGGATCCAGGTGCGTTTGGGTGGGATCCAGCCACCGTAGCGGGGCTCGATCTCTAGGAGGAGCTGGTTGGCCTGCTGGTGCAGGCGGAAGGTGGTGGTGGCCCACTGGCCGCTTGAGTAGGCGAGGGTTTGGCCGTCGTCTTCGTAGAGGGTGAAGCTGCCGTCACCGGGGTAGAGTTTAAGGCGCAGTTGGTCACGGCGCAGGTCGGTGGTGGACTGGCAGGGAGGAGCTAAGGGCAGGATAGAGCCGCTGCGCACAAGGAGAGGCAGTTGGTCAAGGGGGGCGGGGGCCAGCACATAGCCAGGGCCGCGGTGGGCCTGGCCTGTCCACCAGTCAAACCAGGTGCCCGCCGGGAGATAGACAGCGCGGCAGCGGATCCCCGGACGGACGACGGGGGCAGCTAGGAGGGCGGATCCCAGCATGGCTTGGTCTGAGATCTCGTAGGTCTGGGGATCGTCGGGGAATTCGTAGAACAGGGGGCGCAGGATGGGGGAGCCGGTTTGGCTGGACTCCCAGAAGAGGCTGTAGAGGTAGGGCAACAGTTGATAACGCAGCTGGATGGCCTGTCGAGCAATGGCTTCCACCTCAGGGCCAAAGCTCCAGGGTTCGTGGGGGCGAGTTCCCTGAGCACTGTGGCCGCGCATGAGGGGATAGAGGAGCCCCATTTGCATCCAGCGGGCAAACAGCTCGGGAGTGGCGTTGCCCCCGAAGCCGCCGATGTCGGCGCCGACAAAGCTAACTCCCGACAGGCCCAGGTTGAGGAGCATGGGTAGGGACATCTCCAGATGTTCCCAGGAGGATTGGTTGTCTCCTGTCCAGACGGCAGCCCAGCGCTGGATCCCGGCAAAGCCGGAGCGGGTGAGGACAAAGGGGCGCTGGTTGGGGCAGAGCTGTTCTAGACCCTCGCGGGAGGCGCGGGCCATCAGGAGGCCATAGAGGTTGTGCACCTCGGCGTGGGTGGTGCGCTCTTCGGGGGATCCTTGGGGGGCGTCGGGGGGGATGTCCACAATTTGGCCCCCATCTCCAAAGGGGCGGTCGTTGAGGGCCGGCTCATTCATGTCGTTCCAGATGCCATCTACACCGGCTTGAGTGAGAACCCGCTGCCAGGATCCCCACCACTGCCGCACTGCGGGGCGCGAGAAATCGGGGAAGAGAACTTTGCCCGGCCAAACATAGCCGTGGAAGAGGTGGCCGTCGGCGCGGCGAATGAAGAAGTCTTGGGCCAGGCCCTCGTCAAAAACGGCGTAGTCGGCTTCGGGATCGAACTTGACGCCGGGATCCCCAATGGCCACCACTCGAAAGCCAGCTTCATGCAGCTGCGCCGTGAGGCGGGCGGGATCGGGGAAGCGGCGGGGATCCCAGGTGAAAACGCGGTAGCCGCGCATGTAGTCGATATCCAGGTAGATGACGTCGCAGGGGATCTGGCGCTGGCGAAATTGCTCGGCAATGTTCTGTACTTGAGCAGCGCTGGCGTAGCTCCAGCGGCACTGCTGGTAGCCGAGGGCCCAGAGCGGAGGCAGGGGGGTTCGCCCGGTGAGTTGGGTGTAGGTCTGGAGCACCAAGGCGGGGGTAGGGCCGTAGATGAGGTAGTAGTCCAGCTCGGGGGCGCACACTTCGATGGCCCACTGTTCAGGATCCGCCTGGCCTAGGTCAAACTGGCTCCAGTGGGTGCAGTGCAGGAAGAGGCCGTAGCAGAGGCCAGGGCGGAGGAGCAAGGCAAAGGGAATGGCCAGATAGAGGTTGTCACTGTGGGCGTCGTAGCCCCAGCAGTCGCGGGTCCAGTGGCTGTAGCGCCAGCCCCGCTTGTTGAGCAGCCCAGCCCGTTCTCCCAGGCCGTAGATGTGCTCGGCGGGGTGGAGGGATTTAACCAGGCGGATGCTCTCGGATCCCCAACTGAGGCCCCCAGAGATATCGGCACAAAAGACCTGGCCCTGGGGATCCCGAAAGCTGAAGCAGAGGGGATCCCGGTCGATCTGCAGTTGCACCAGAGAAGTGCTGAGGTGAACTTGGGTGGGGCTTTCCTGCAGCTCAAAAGGAGCCGGCGGCCACTCTGCATCCGCCAGAGCCACATCCCAAGAACGACGGGGCAAAAACTCGCCGCTGGGGCTAAAGCGCAGCCGCAGCAGACGAGGGGTGAGCACCTGCACAGACCAGCAGCCCTGAGTACAGAGGAGACGGATCCCCCTGGGATGGGCCTGAAGTTCCTGCAGGGATCCACAGGTTTGCCTCTGGGGCTGGCCGAAGATCTCGCTAGCTTCCAGCATGGTTTGGGGGCAGATCGCTGCCCTCAAGGCTAACCCAAGGCCGCAAGGGAGCAGGCAGCTCCCCACTCTTGTGCGCAGCCAACTCTGCTCCCATCGGTACATCTTTTTAGAAGAGCAGCAGCAATAATTGGCTAGCTCAAACCTCAAAATCCATCGCGAAAAGGAGGTGGCAATGGCTCTGAGGATTCCGGCGATAAAACTTCTCTCCTCGCTGTTGCTTTTGGGGGGGTTGTCCGCCCCTGTTGGGGCCTACCCGGTCAGACCGGAAACGGTCATGTCTCTGCAACAGGGGGATCACGCCCAAGCTCTGCCCAGAGCCAGGACAGAGCAGCGCTTCCAGGTCGTGACGTTGGCAAGCGGGTTGGAGCATCCTTGGGGGATGGCCTTTCTGCCAGACGGAACCATCCTGGTGACCGAACGTCCGGGCCGGCTGCGCCGAGTTACCGAGCAGGGGTTGGATCCCCAGCCCATCGCTGGAGTACCGGAGGTGTTTGCCCGCGGCCAGGGAGGGCTGCTGGATATTGCCTTGCACCCCAACTACGCAGAGAACGGCTGGATCTACTTGTCCCATGCAGCTCCTGGGCCAGGCGGCGGGGGGACGCGAGTGGCGCGGGCCCGCCTGGGAGAAAGAGGACTCCAGGATCTGGAAGTGATTTTTGACATGGAGCGCAAGACGCCTGCCCAACAGCACTTCGGCTCCCGCCTGGCCTTTGACGAAGAAGGGTTTCTCTACATCAGCACCGGCGACCGCGGCGAGCGGGATCGGGCCCAGGATCCGGGGGATGCCGCCGGCAAGGTGTTGCGCGTTACGGATACAGGCGGGATCCCGGCGGACAATCCTTTTGTGAATCAAGCGGGGGCTTTGCCGGAAATTTTTACCTATGGCCACCGCAACATTCAGGGAATGGCCCGCCACCCCGAGACAGGAGCCATTTGGATGCACGAACATGGGGCGCAAGGGGGGGACGAGATCAACATCTTGGCCCCCGGCGTGAACTACGGCTGGCCCCTGATTACCCATGGTCGGGAGTACAGCGGCGAACCGGTTGGCCAAGGACTGGCGGCAGCTCCTGGATTGGCTTCGCCGCTGCTGCACTGGACGCCCTCCATTGCCCCTTCCGGCATGGCCTTTTATACAGGAGATGCCTTCCCTGAATGGCGGGGCAACTTATTCGTGGGGGCTTTGGCGGGACAGCATTTGGCGCGTTTGGTACTAGATGGGGATCGCGTTGTGGCAGAAGAGCGCCTGCTGCAAGGGGCGGTGGGTCGCATCCGGGATGTGCGCCAGGGGCCGGATGGCTTGCTCTACTTGTTGACCGATGCCCCCAACGGATCCCTGTTGCGCTTGGAGCCAAGCTCTTGATTGGGGTTAAGCTACATGGCCCTAGTCCTGTGGGATTAGCCCCAGCAGAGTTTCCTAACTCCCACTGCCGCTACTACAAGAACTTGACATCTTGCTCAATGGGGAGTGGCTCTCCTGTTTGGGCATCTGTATTTTGGCAGGCAAAGCACTCCTCTGGAGTTAGCCTAATAACCTGCCCTGGAGCCGGCAGAAGGAACATCCTTAGCTCTTTGGTTGGGATCAGGACAGTTTTGCCATTTGGGGCCTTGCGCTTGTGTTTTTCGTCGGCGAAGGTTCTGACAACGCAAGATATGGGATAGTAGTCGCCGTTTTGGAGCTTAGCTTCCAAAAGCGCTCTCCAGTAAGGGCTGTATCCGAAAATCCACTGACCCTTAGAAAACTTGAGATCGAATGCTTGACTCCAAATTCTGCTGTAAAAAGTGATAATCGATGTCCTGACTTTGTAGGCTCCTGTTATCTCCTCCAAGTGAGATAAAAACTCGCCGGCAGTCAATGCTTGAGGAGGATTGACAAAGGGACTCATGAAGCATCTCCTGGCTTTTGGTTACAGGCAGGGGATACCTGGGTCTTCCCAGTCTACCCAAATCGAAACCCCTGCCCAGCGGCCAGGAGTCTGTTAGAAGCTGTCCGTCCTCGTTGTCGATAGCCAGGGGCTCCCCATCAAAGGCAGGGGAGCCTGTAGATAGAAGCAGCACTCAGGAGGAGAAGCTGGGGATCCGTCTGCTGAAAACTGGTGCCGGCTGGGACACAAAAACCTCTCGATACCGGCATTTTTTCAGAAACAGCGCCAACGGTAGCCAAAGGTGCTCAGAAGCTGAGGCTCTCCCAAGAGACGTTGATGTCTTCCAAGAGCAGCGACTTGTTGTAGATCTGCAGAATGATCAACAAAAAGACGGCGAACAGAGCCATGAAGACCGCCATCAGGGGCGTGGTGCCCCAGCCAGGGGCCACTTTGCCGTATTCCGAGTTGAGGGGACGCAGCAGATCGCCCAGTTTGGTACGAATGGCCATAGGTTCTCGCGATAGGTCAAAGACAGGACAGGATGGATTTATCAAGTTGGGAGTGATCAGGGCGGCGGAGCGCTGCTGCTCAGCACCGTCAAGACAGCCGCCCCCTAAAATCAGGCTATCAGAATCTGGCCGAACCCTTTTGTCTCAGGCAATGAATTGTAAACTTGTGTAATACTATAGTCGAATACCCTCAGGATCGAAGATATGGAGCCCACCTTTTCCCTGATTGTGGCGATCGCGGCAGTTACCATCTGCATCACCGCGTTTGCCATCTACACGGCCTTTGGCCCCCCTTCTAAGGACTTGCAGGATCCCTACGAGATGCACGAGGATTGAAGCCGGTTGTTTTGCGGTTCCGCTGCATGCCTGTTCGTTTGCCCTCCCGTCTCTCTTTCCACAAATACCAGGGGCTGGGGAACGACTTTATCTTGGTGGACAACCGCCACCAGCCGCAGCCCTGCCTGACGCCTGAGGAAGCCGTTGCCCTCTGCAACCGCCGCTTTGGCGTGGGGGCAGATGGGGTTATCTTTCTGCTGCCGGGGCAGGAGGGGGCCGACTTCAGCATGCGCCTGTTCAACAGCGACGGCTCGGAGCCGGAGATGTGCGGCAACGGGATCCGCTGCTTGGCCCGCTTTTTGCAGGATCTGGGGATCCCTGGCCGAGACGGTGCCTACCCGATCCACACCTTGGCGGGGCGGATCGTGCCGCGGGTGCAGCCAAATGGCCTGGTGACGGTGGACATGGGGATCCCTCGCCTCTTGGCCGGGCAAGTCCCCACCACTTTGGCCAAACCGGATGCCAAGGTGATTCGGCAACCGCTCCCGGTGGCCGGGCGGGAGTGGCCGGTGACGGCGGTGAGCATGGGCAACCCCCATTGTGTGGTCTTCTTGGAAGAAGAGGGATCCCTGGAGGAGCTGGACTTGGAAAGGGTAGGCCCCCTGTTTGAGCATCACCCAGCCTTTCCCGAGCGCACCAACACCGAATTTGTGCAGGTGCTCGGCCCCAACCGCCTGCGGCTGCGGGTTTGGGAGCGGGGGGCAGGGGCGACGCTGGCCTGTGGGACAGGCGCCTGTGCCGCCCTGGTGGCCGCCGTTTTGGAAGAGCGGGCCGAGCCCCAAGCCACGGTAGAGCTGCCGGGAGGCAATCTGGAGATTCGCTGGGATCCCGATACCCAACACGTATGGATGACCGGGCCGGCCCTGCCTGTTTTCAGCGGCACCACGGCTGAGTGAGAGATCTCAGGCTCCCAAGCCCAGCAAGAGAAAGGCCAGCAGGGCGAGGATCCCGCGGGCAAGGCTCCAGCCCTGCCGCCAGATCAGCGCCACCGCCAGGCCCAGCAAGACCAACCCCAGCCCCAGACCAAAGCGGAGAAACAGGGGGTGCACCCATTGGTTGAGGGAGCGTTTGAGCCAGGGGAAGAACACCCCCAAGGCGAAGGCCAGCCCCACCGGGATCCAGTCGATCCAACCCGTCTGCTCCCAGCCCCCCACCAGGTAGAAGCCGGCCAGGCAAAGGCCTAGGCAGAAAAACAGCACGCGCCTGCCGGGATAGTCTTGTCGGTAGCTGGAAGCAAGACTGCGGGGCTCCTTGGGGTGGGCCAAGACCAATGGCTCTACGGCAAAGCTTTCGCTCCACTCCGGCGCCTCATCCATTTGCCCGCGGCACCAGAGGTAAACGTTGACTTTTCGCAACCCCTGCAGCAGCGAGGCTTCCACGGCGTTGCGCACCACCTCCATCACCTGCAGGGTATCCACCACATCGCCGGGCAGCCGTTCCAGCAACACATTCAGCACCTGACCCTTCAGCTCCGCGCGGCCAAACAGCCGCAAATCGGCCAGCTTGTAGTCGAGGATTTGGTTTAAGGTCTTGAGCTGGCGACGCATGGGATCCCGGCACCAAGCCGTCTGACAGGTTTGCTCTCAAGTTTGCACATGACTTCGCTAGAACCAGTTTAGCGGTTGGGGAGGAAGCAACGGAAAAGCGGGATCCAGGGCAATCAAGTGCGCGTGCGAATGCACTGACGAATGCTGAGGTTGGACTGGTCCAGGTTGGCGAACCCGCCCAGGAGGGTGCCTTGGTTGTCCAAAAGCAGCAAGGCGGCCTGGCGGCGAAAATCGATCCCCGGCAGCACCTCGGCAGCCACCTCCTGCAGCCTCTGGATGGTTGCTCCCTCGAAATCGACGGAGACATAGACAAACGGAGAAACCAAGCGCGGATCCGTGGGCGCGCTCTCGCGGATGGCCTGTAAAACCAGGTTTCGCACCAGCAACAGCCCTCTGCCATCGACCAACACGATCTGGCGCAGCCGAGGGTTTTGCCCAAACTCCAGGGCCAAGCTTTTGGAAAGAGCTTCCGCTTGGGAGCGGGTTTGGCTGTTGGTCAAGATCACGGCCTGAATGCCGTCGTACTGACTTAAGTCGAGCCGATCCCCGGAAACGCTTTCCAGCTTGAGGTCAAGAGAGGCTTGGGGGTTGCCGCTGCTGGGGCAGTTGCCGGCTTGAGCTGGAGCCAACGGGCCCGCGGAGAGGAGAGCAAAGGTAGCAACCCCCAAAGCGACCAGTCTTTTTGGAAAGCCAAGCGGGCAGCAATTAGGTGGGGCCCCGCAACTAAGCAAAACTCGTTTCATAGCAGCAAGTTCTGGGGTGAGCTGGCCAAATCTTAACCAATCTTCATCTTTAGCTTTGGCGCTCTAGAGTACCTTTTGGGCTTCCCAAGCCTGTTGGGTTGCCAGCCAGCCTGCGCCCATAATGGAAAGCAGTTTCTCGTTGGCGGCAGATATGACTTCTGGCTCCTTGTTGGATGGCCTCAATCCTTCTCAACGCCAAGCGGTGCAACACTTTTGCGGCCCTTTGCTGGTGGTGGCGGGGGCAGGTTCCGGCAAGACGCGCACCCTCGCCTATCGCATCGCCCACCTCATCCGCCACCATCGGGTGGATCCGGGGGAGATTTTGGCCGTGACCTTCACCAACAAGGCCGCCCGCGAAATGAAAGAGCGCATCGAGCAGCTCTTTGCCCAGCAGGAGGCCCAGGAGCAGTTTGGGATCCCCTTGGAGCAACTGGAGCCGGCCCAGGCGACGCGGCTGAAATCGGCGGTTTACCGCCGCTGGATTAAACCCCTTTGGATTGGTACGTTCCACAGCCTATTTGCCCAGATCCTGCGCCTGGAGATTGAAAAATACCAGGATCCCAAGGGACGCAAGTGGACTCGTAACTTCTCGATTTTCGATGAATCGGACGCCCAATCCCTGGTTAAAGAGATTGTAACTAAGCAACTCAACTTAGATGAGCGCAAGTTCGATCCAAGATCGGTGCGCTACGCCATTAGCAATGCCAAAAACCAGGGTTGGACTCCTCGCGATTTAGAGCGCCACCAGCCCAACTTCCGAGGCCGCATCCTCGCTCAGGTTTACGAGCTCTACGAAGATCAACTGGCGGCCAACAATGCCCTCGATTTCGACAACTTAATTTGGATCCCGGTGCAGCTTTTTCGTCAAAATGAGCAGGTCTTGGCCTACTGGCACCAGCACTTTCGGCACATCTTGGTGGACGAATACCAAGATACCAACCGCACCCAGTACGAGCTGATCCGGCTGCTGGCAACCAACGGCGAGACCCGCCGCTCCGAGTGGGACTGGACCAATCGCTCCCTCTTTGTGGTGGGCGATGCGGATCAAAGCATCTATCGCTTTCGGGGGGCTGATTTCACCATTTTGCTGGAGTTTCAAGAGACCTTTGGCGATGGCCTGCCGGACGACGATACCCGCACCCTGATCAAATTGGAAGAAAACTATCGCTCTACAGCTACTATTTTGCAGGCGGCCAATGCCCTCATCGAGAAAAACACCGAGCGCATCGACAAGGTTCTCCGGCCAACGCGCCACCAGGGCAGTTTTATCATCTGCCATCAGGCCGAAGATGAGATGGCCGAGGCTGAGTTTGTGGTCAACACCATCCGACGATTACACGGCCAAAATCCCAACTCTTCCTGGGGAGATTTTGCCATCCTCTACCGCACCAACGCCCAATCTCGCCCCTTTGAAGAGGTTTTGCTGCGCTGGGGGATCCCTTACACGGTGGTGGGCGGGCTGCGATTTTACGATCGCAAAGAGATTAAGGATGTGCTGGCCTATTTGCGGGTTGTGCTCAACCCTGCCGATTCTTTTAGCCTGTTGCGCATTATCAATGTGCCGCGGCGGGGTATCGGCAAATCGACTCTGGACAAGCTAACCGAAGCGGCGGCTGCCTTAAATGTACCCCTGTGGACTATCCTCAGCGACGAGGCTTCTGTCACCAACCTGGTGGGGCGTTCGGCCAAGCCGGTTCTTCAGTTTGCCGAGCTTATCCAGCATTGGCACAGACAGATGGCCCAGGTTTCGGCTGCCGCCCTCCTAGAGGGGCTGCTGCGGGATTGCGGCTATCTGGAAGATCTCAAGGCCCAGGGCACAGAAGAGGCCGAGGAAAGGATCGCCAACGTGATGGAACTCTACAACGCGGCCCGCCAATTTGAAGAAGAACAGGAGGATCCCAGCCTTGAGGCTTTCTTGAGCAATGTGTCTTTGGCTTCCGATTTGGACAATCTTCAGGAGGGAGCTGAGAAAGTTTCGTTAATGACGTTGCACGCTTCCAAAGGGCTGGAGTTCCCGGTGGTGTTTTTGGTGGGGTTGGAACAGGGCCTATTTCCCAATTTTCGCGCCCTGGAGGATCCCGCTGCTTTGGAAGAGGAACGGCGCCTCTGCTACGTGGGCATCACCCGCGCCCGCGAGCAATTGTTTCTCTGCCACGCCAGCGAGCGGCGGCTCTACGGCAACCGGGAACCAGCTATTCCCTCTCTATTTTTAAGCGAGCTGCCCCAAGAGCTAATCCAATGGGAGAGAGGCAGGGGGCTTTCGTTCTCCGCCGACAACGCGGCTGCGGCCACGCCCAAAGCAAAGGCTGCTCGCCGCCAAAGCCGTTCCTCCCAGTGGGCAGTTGGGGATCGCCTGCAACATCCCCAATTCGGACAGGGGCAAATTACCCACGTGTTCGGCAGCGGCGAACGGATCACCCTGGCGGTGAGGTTTCCCGCCATCGGCCAGCAGAAAATCTTGGATCCCCGCATCGCGCCCATTCAAAAGCTCAGCTAGCTAGCTGGGCCCGAAACCGCTTTGGAGATGGATGGCGTAGCGGTATGGGTCTCATCCTTTTTGTAGGTGCCTTCATCTCGCCCAGAACTTGCTTGGAATAGGGCGGGTTGGCAGGGATCCCTTTTGTCGTGTAGAAATGTGAAGGCTTGCTAGGGCAAGGCCCCTGAAAAGATCACAAGGCCGACCATCCGGGTTTGAACCCTTTCCCCAGGTGGGCAGTCTAGCCGGATGGGCCGTCGTTTTTGGGTTGTGAGGCGGGCTTGTTCTCTTCGAGGGCAGTTACAGCGGGCAAGCGAGTGGTAGGTGGCTGATGCGCTGCAGCAAAAGGGGAGCTGGGCTACTCATCCTGCCGGCAGGACAGAGCTCCGGCTCGGCAAGGCAACTCCCTCTAGCTTTTGCCTTCGCTCTGGCGTTGCTTGTGGGCGTTCCCGGCTCTGTCGCCTATACCCAGATGGTTTGGGCCCAGCGTCCGGTGGAAGGCGGCGGCCAAGGTAGGGCGCCGCGCCCTGTCTCGGTGGATGTGGCCACAGCCCAGGTGGGATCCCTGGGGGCCGACTTGCGCTACACCGGCACCACCCAGCCCCTGCGGCAGGCGACGCTGCGCACCCGGATCGAGGGGCTGTTGCTACAGCTAGCGGTGGATGTCGGGGATCCGGTGCAAGCGGGGCAACTGCTGGGTCAGTTGGATCCCACCCTGCTGCAGGCGGCTCTGCTGCAGGCCCAATCGCAACTGGCGGCGCAGGAATCTCAGGTGGCCCAGGCGCAGGCGCAACTGAGCAATGCCCGCACCCAAGTGGAGCAGGCCCGCCTGAACCTTTTGCAACTGGAGGCCGATGCCGAACGCCTAGGACAACTGGCGCAAAAGGGAGCTGTTTCCGCCCAACAGGCGGAACAAGCCCGCACCGCCGCCCGCACGGCTGCTCAGGCCTTGCGCTCGGCAGAGGAACAGGTACGTGTCCAAGAGCAAGCGGTGATCGCTGCCCAGCGCCAGGTGGACGCCCAGGGATCCCTGGTGGCCCAGGCCCAGGAGCGCCTTTCCTACACCCAACTGCGCTCGCCCCTGACGGGGGTGGTGCTCTCCCGGCAGGCGGATCCGGGCGCTTTTTTGAACGCGGGGGCAGACGTGCTGACGGTGGCCGATTTCAGCCAGGTGAGGGTGGAGTTTCCCCTTTCTGAATTGGAGCTGGCGCGGGTGCAGGTGGGCCAAGCCGTTCAGGTGGAATTGGACGCCTTTCCTGGCCAACGCTTCGCTGGACAAATTGCCCGCATCTCCCCGGCTGCCGATCCCCAGGCCCGCCTGATCCCGGTTGAAGTGGTGATCCCCAACCCCGGCGGCCGCATCGGCAGTGGCTTGTTGGCCCGAGTGGAGCTGACCAGGCCGCAGGCGCAGCGGGTGATCGTGCCGGCCACAGCAATTCAACAGAACGAGCCGGGTGCAGCCCTGGTCTTTGTGGTGGAGCGGCAGGGGGAAACGGCGCGGGTGTTGGCCCGCCCGGTGCAACTGGGAGCACAGCGGGATGGCCAGGTGGAGATCGTGTCGGGATTGGAAGCTGGCGAGCCGTTTGTGGTGCGCAGCGCTGCCCCTTTGCAAGATGGGCAGGAAGTGCAGCTAAGTGTCCTCTCGGAACGATTCTAAACGTTTATCAAAGGAGCTACGCCCATGACCCCAGCCCCGAGCGGACTCAGCCTCAGCGGCCTGGCCATCCGCCGCCACATTGGCACCCTGATGCTGGCTTTGGCGGCGATCGTCATGGGCTTCTATTTCCTCACCCGCCTGCCGGTGGATCTGTTGCCCTCGATTGTCTATCCCCGCATTGGCGTGCGGGTGGAGCTGGCGGGAGTAACCCCAGAGGTGGCCGTCGAGGAGATTACCCGCCCTCTGGAAGACTCGCTTTCCACTGTGGAAGGGGTGGAACAGATCTATTCCACCACCCGCGAAGGGCAAGTCCGGGTGGATCTCTTCTTTGCGCCGGGGGGCAACATCGATCAAGCCCTCAACGACACCACGGCGGCGGTGAACCGAGCCAGAGGACGGCTGCCGGATGGGGTTTCGGCTCCCACGGTGTTTAAGTTTGACCCTTCCCAGTTGCCCGTTTATGAGTTTGCCCTGAACGCGCCCGGGCTGACGGATGTGGAGCTGCGCCGCTTTGCTGAGGAAGAGTTGGCCCGCGAGTTGGGCGTGGTGCCGGGGGTGGCCACGGTGGATGTGGCCGGGGGCACTCTCGAAGAGGTGCAGGTGGATCTGGATGTGGAGCGGCTGCAGGCATTGGGGCTGGGCCTGACGGATGTGCTCGGCCAACTGCAGGCCCGCAACCAGGATCTTGCCGGGGGACGGATCCGCGGCGAGCTAGTGGAGCCTTTGACGCGCACGATAGGCCGGTTCCGCAGCCCGGAAGATATTCAAGCGCTGCGCTTCAACACCCCCAGTGGAGGGACGGTGCGCCTAACAGACTTTGCCACGGTGGCCGTGCGCCCTGCTGCCGAGGGGGTGCGGGTGACCTTGAATGGAGAGCCAGCTGTGCGCCTGAGCATTCAAAAGCAGCCGGATGCCAACACCATCCGCGTGGTGGACGGGATCCGTCGCCGCCTGGAACAACTGCGGGCCGCCGGCCTCATTCCGCCGCAAGTAACCCTGATCCCCACCAGCGACGAGTCCCGCTTCATCCGCAGCTCGATTCAAAGTGTGGCTCTTGCCGGCTTGAGCGGGGCGGTGCTGGCCGGGCTGGCGGTGTTGCTGTTTTTGGGATCCCTGCGCCAAACCCTGATCGTGGTGACCGCCATTCCCCTGGCCACCCTGGCGGCAGTGCTGCTGATGGGCCTGTTCGGCCTTTCCATCAATATCATCAGCCTGGGAGGGCTGGCCCTGGGGGTGGGGATCGTGGTGGACAACGCCATCGTGATGTTGGAAAACATCGCCAAAGGAACAGAAGGGATCCCACGGCAGGACGCCCGTTGGTTTGGGCAGCGGGTGCTGGAGCAAGCGGAGCGCAGCAGCCGCCAGTTGGAATCGGCCCTGGTGGCCTCCACGGCCACCAACCTGGTGTCGGTGTTGCCCTTCTTGCTGGTGGGAGGTTTTGTTTCGCTGATTTTCAACGAGCTGATTTTGACCATCAGCTTTGCCGTGGCCGGATCCCTGGTGGTGGGCCTGACGGTGGTGCCGATGCTCACCTCTCGCCTGTTGACGATCCGCCGCAGCAGTGGGCTGCGCCACTGGGGCCCGATCCGCAGCTTTGGGCGGGGGATCCTGGGTGGCACCTATGCCTATCGACGGCTGCTGAGCCGCTTGTTGCGGCGACCGGCGCTGCCTATCCTGCTGGCTTTTCTCCTCCTGGGCGGGGGCAGCTATTGGATGGCCGGGCAACTGAACCAAGAGCTTCTGCCCCGCATCGCCACCGGGCAGGTGAACCTGTCTGCCAACTTTGCCCCCGGCACCACTCTGGAGACCAACCACCGCATCATGCAGGCGGTGGATCGCCTTTTGCTAGAGCAACCTGAGGTGGAGTATGCGTTCACCACGGCAGGTGGATCCGCCTTTGGGGGCAGCACTGTTGAGAACCCCCTGCGGGGCACCAGCACCATCACCCTCAAGCCCGGCACCGACGTGGGACGTTTCGTGGATCGGGTGAACGGGTTGATAGGCCAACTGAACTTGGTGGGATCCCGCATCCGCGTGTTTCCGGGCAGCGTCCGCGGCCTTTCCGCCCGCAATTCTGCCGTCAATGCCGAAGTGGACGTGGTGCTCCAAGGGGAGGCCACTCAGGCGCTTCAAGAGGCTAGCCGCAGGGTGTTGCGGGCCTTGGACGAGCAGGCTACCCTCTCCACCTTCCGCCCTGATGCCGACGATAGCCAGCCGGAGCTCCAGATTTGGCCGGATTGGGAGCGGGCCGCTCCCCTGCGCCTCAGCCTTCAGGACATAGGCCGGGTGGTGCAGACGGCGGTGCAGGGATCCGTGCCCATCCAATTGCAGCAGGGCAGCCGCCTTCTGGATGTGCGGGTTCGCCTGGCCACGCCCATCACCCAGCCTTCGCAACTGGAGCGCCTGCCCTTGGCTGTGCAGAATGGCCAGCCGCTGCGCTTGGGGGATGTGGCCAGGTTGCAGATGGGGGAGGCCCCCGGGGAAATTCGCCGCCTCAACCAACGGCAGGTGGTCATTTTGAACGGCAGCCTCAGGGCCGGAGCCAACCAGAGCGCTGCTGTCGCCGAGGTGGATGAGATCCTGTCGGGCCTGGAACTGCCTGCCGGCGTGACCCGCCTGCCCAGCGTGGCCTTGGAAAACAACCGGGAGCTGCGCAACAACCTGCTGCTGCTGGGATCCCTGGCAGCTTTTTTGGTGTTTGTGGTGATGGCGGTGCAGTATAACTCCCTCCTCGACCCGCTGGTGATCATGCTGACGGTGCCTTTGGCCCTCTCCGGCGGCATCCTGGGCCTGTTCCTCACCCGCACGGCAGTGGGGGCTACGGTGCTGGTGGGGGCGGTGCTGCTGGTGGGCATTGTGGTCAACAACGCCATCTTGATGGTGGAGCTGGCCAACCAAATTCGAGAGGAACAGGGCTTGGATTATCGCAGCGCCATGCTAGAGGCTGCCCCGCAGCGGCTGCGCCCGATCCTGATGACCACAGTGACGACGGTGCTGGGCCTGTTCCCCCTGGCGTTGGGCTGGGGAGAGGGATCCGAGCTGCTGCAACCGCTGGGGGTTGTGGTTTTTTCCGGCCTTTCTTTGGCGACGCTGCTGACCTTGGTGGTGATCCCTTGCTTCTACGTGCTGCTGCATAGAGGGGGAAGCAAAACCTCAACTCCCCCTTTTCCCAAGCTGGCGGTTGTCCCACCCGCGGCTTTGTCCGAGACTGCTGGTCAGTAGCTGGGATTGGCACTGTTAATCGCCGCTTGGAGATGTTTCGCAGCGAGGGATCCCTGGGGGCACCCACTGCTTTGCCGGTGGCCAAGGGGATTACGCCCTGCGCCTCGCCTTCAGCTACCAACCGGAAGAGCGCATCCTCAGCAGCATCCAGGTCATCGGAGAACACCTGCACAAACTCATGGACCAACGCTGACAGATCCCAGGCCAGAGGGAGATCCCAAGACTTCTAGGGATTCCAGGCGTGGTGGAAAACCCCCGGCCTGTCGATGCGCTCAAAGGTGTGGGCCCCGAAGAAGTCCCGCTGGGCCTGGGTGAGGTTCTGGGGCAGGTCGGCGGTGCGGTAGCTGTCGTAGTAGGCCAAGGAGGCGCTGATGGCTGGGATCGGGATCCCCAGGGCTGCCGCCGTGGCCACCACCCGCCGCCAGGAGCCCTGTCGCTCCTGGATCGCCTGCTTGAACTCCTCATCCAAAAGTAGGTTCACCAGCTCTGGATCCCGTTTGTAGGCTGATTGGATCTCGCCCAGAAAGCGGGCGCGGATGATACAGCCCCCTTTCCAAATCCGCGGGATCTCGCTGAAGGTATAGACATAGCCGTGGGCAACGGTGGCTTGCCTGAGCAGCGCCATCCCCTGGGCATAGGAACAGATCTTGGAACAATAGAGGGCGGCACGCAGATCTTCAAGGAAGCAGTCGGGATCCCCTTCAAAAGTTGCATCGGGCCCTTTCAACTGAGCAGAGGCAGCCACCCGCTCCTCTTTCAGCGACGAGAGGATGCGAGCTTGCACCGCCGCTTCGATGGTGGGCACCGGCACCCCCAAATCCAGGGCATCCTTGACCGTCCACAAGCCCGTACCCTTCTGCCCCGCCTTGTCCAAAATCAGATCCACCAGCGGCTTGCCCGTCTCCGGATCCAGCGTTCCCAAAATCTTGGCGGTAATCTCAATCAAAAACGACTCCAGCTCCGTCTCGTTCCAGGCCTGAAAAATCTCCTGCATCTGCGAGGCCGTCAGCTTCAAGCCCCGGCGCATCAAGTCATAGACCTCGGCGATCAGTTGCATATCGCCATATTCGATGCCGTTGTGCACCATCTTCACGTAGTGCCCACCCCCTTTGGGCCCCAGGTAGGTAACGCAGGGGCCATCCGCCACTTGAGCGGCAATTTTGCTCAGGATGGGCTCCAGTTGGCGATAGGCTTCCGGGCTGCAGCCGGGCATGAGGCTGGGGCCGTTGAGGGCGCCCTCTTCGCCGCCGCTCACCCCCATGCCGACAAAGTGGATCCCGGTGGACTCCAGAGCCTCGGCGCGGCGATCCGTATCGGTGTAGAGGGAGTTGCCGCCATCGATGAGGATGTCTCCCGGCTCCAGCAGCGGCTTCAGCTCGTCGATCACCGCGTCTACCGGCGGGCCCGCCTTGACCATGATCAGGATTTTGCGGGGCCGCTCCATCATCTGCACCAATTCCGGCAGGCTGTAGGCAGGGGTGACCTGTTTGCCTCGGGCTCGCTCCCGCATGAACTGGTCGGTTTTGGAGCCGGTGCGGTTGTAGACGGCAACCGGAAAGCCGTTGCGCTCGACGTTGAGGGCCAGGTTTTCCCCCATCACCGCCAGGCCGATCACCGCAAAGCTAGGCTTGCTCATGGTTGGGGCACTATCGACACCTCACCCAATCTAGAGGTCGATCCGACCAACCGGGCTCAGGGATCCTGTTTTCTTCACTTTTGCCGGAGTGTAGGCTCAAGGACTCTCCGGATTTCCCATCCTTGCAGAGGAAGCACGTTCGAGATAGCTGCTGCCTCTGTGGCAACTGGATCAGCTAGAAACCACAGGAGCCCCGCCCTGTACCCGTAGGGTCAGGGTCGGGAGAAATGCGGACGACGTATAGTTGTAACATGACCCAAGTCCTGACTATCTCCTGCAAGCTCAATGTGTCTGCTTCGCAAGCCGTGAAGCTAGAGGCAACCTTGTCTGCTTTTGCACAAGCACTCCTCGCGCCAGCGGGCCGTAGGCCTTACTGGGTCAACCAAAACACACCAGAGAAGGTGGTCAACCCAGTCAAGCTTCAATCGCTCTGCCACCGCGCAATTCATACCCGCTTTGGGCTCTCCAGCAATAAGGACTCCGTCCCGCTAGCGCGAGTGGCACAACAGGTGTGCAGAAAGTTGGCCGCTGCCCGCAAGGTTGCCCAGCAAAAGAACCGTCCGGTCAAAGCGTTCAAGTCTGGCTTTGTTACCTACGATGCCAGCATCTTCTCTTTCCGGGAGAAGGACTGGACGGTGTCGCTGACCACCGTTGAGGGACGCGAACGTTTTGAGCTGGATATAGGTAACTACCAGCGCGGGATGCTGGCGGGTTCTCATCCCAAATCGGCCACGCTCATCAAGCGCAAAGACGGTTCCTACTCCATTCAAATTTGCGTGGAGTCTGAGGTGCCGGAGCCACAAGACACCACCAAGGCAATTGGCGTGGATTTGGGTAGGAGAGATATTGCCCATACTTCTGAGGGAGACCACTGGAATAGACAGCAGTTGAACCAGGTCAGAGACCACTACTCCCGGTTGAGAGCGGTTCTCCAACGCAAGGCCGGTAAGGGCACACGCAGCACTCGGCGTCGATGCCGGGAGCCGCTGCAACGGCTGTCTGGTCGGGAGAGACGTTTTCAAACTTGGGTCAATCACTGCATCTCCAAGTCCATTGTTGCTAGGGCACTGGCCACCCACCGTTTTATTGCCTTGGAAGACTTGACCGGGATCCGGGAGCGTGTCAACCAACAGCCGCGCAGCAAGAGAGAGCGGCGGCGGTCAAACAGTGAGGCCTACGGCCCGCTAGCGCGAGGGGCGTTTTACCCGTTGCGGCAGTTTGTGCACTACAAGGCAGCAAGAGCGGGGGTGAAGGTGGTGTTAGTACCACCTAGCTACACTTCGCAAACTTGTCACCGGTGTTTGTGGCTTGGGCAACGGGAAGGGAAGCATTTTCGTTGTGTCAACCCGGCCTGTGGTTGGGAAGGGGATGCAGATTTGAACGGTGCCAACGTGATTGCCCTTTTGGGGGTCGCTGTAAACCGGCCCAGAGGTCCGTGGTTGGCTTGCCAACTGCAGGGCTACCATTCGCGTCAGCGGCGCGGAGCGCTTAAGCCCGCTCCGTACCGCTTAGCGGTCGGAGTCGGGTAGTTTACGGTGCCTATTTCAGGTAGTATTGCTGGGTGTGGGTTTTCTGAGTTTAGAAATAGACCGCGACCTCAACGCAGTGCAAAGCCTGGCGTGGAGTTTCCTGTTGCGGGGTTGGGAGCCGGCCAGTTAGGAAACGCGGAAGCAGGAAGTAAAGCGGCAACGCTGCAGAGGCTGAGGACTCTATTCTGCGGGGTGGGGTGGGGATGCTTTGTTACCGTTTCGTGAACCTTTCGGAGCGGACATGAGGACTTTTCCTTCTCCAGAGGTACTCCGTCGGCTGCCGGCTGGGGCTGCTGATGGGGCTATTATTCTGGGCACGTTGGTTCTCCTGGCCTTGGTGGCGCAGGTGGGGACGGGGGCTTTTGAGCAGTTTCAGCCGCCGGCGCTGGTGCCCCGAGTCGACCTGGATCCGCGCAACCTGCCCTACTACGCCGCCCGCTCCACCTTGCGCATGTTCATCGCCCTCTTCTTTTCCACCCTTTTTACCCTGATCTACGGGTATATCGCCGCCAAAAGCCGCTGGGCGGAGCGAATTTTGATCCCCCTGTTGGATATCTTGCAATCGGTGCCGGTGTTGGGGTTTCTCTCCATTACCGTTACCGGCTTTATCGCGCTTTTTCCCGGCAGCCTGCTGGGTCTGGAGGCGGCTTCTATCTTCGCCATCTTCACCAGCCAGGTTTGGAACATGACTTTTTCCTTTTACCAATCCTTGCGCACCCTGCCGCAGGAGCTGGTGGAAGCGGCTACCCTCTACCGCTTGTCGGGCTGGCAGCGCTTCGTCCAGTTGGAAGTGCCGGCAGCGATGGTGGGCCTCATCTGGAACGCCATGATGAGTTTTGGCGGGGGATGGTTCTTTGTGGCCGCCAGCGAGGCCATCAGCGTGCTTAACCAGGAGTACACCCTGCCTGGCCTGGGATCCTATGTGGAAGCCGCCGTTCAAGCAGAAGATCTGCCCAAGTTGGGCTGGGCGCTTTTGACCATGGCGGTGGTGATCCTGCTGGTGGATCAGCTCTTCTGGCGGCCTCTGGTGGCCTGGTCGGATAAGTTTCGCCTGGAGCAGAGCGCCGGTGCGGCTGCCCCGGAGTCGTGGCTGTATGATCTGCTGACCGCAGCGCGGATCCCGCGGTTGCTGGGCAATTGGCTGGCTCCCTTCCGAGAATTGGCGGATCGGCTGTTGTCCTATTTAACTCGCCCGCGCTGGGGGGATCCACCCAATCCCGAGGCGGAGCGACGCCGCGAGCGGCTGTTGACTCAGCTCTCTTGGCTGGCCATTGGCGGGATCGGGATTTGGATTGTTCATTTTGTGTCCACCACCGTGGGTTTCGGGGAGGTGCTGCTGACCTTTGGGCTGGGGATCCTCACCCTGCTGCGGGTCAGCGTGCTGTTGGTTTTCGCCACCGTGATCTGGACGCCGATCGGAGTGGCCATCGGCTTTAATCCACGCCTGGCAAAGTTGCTGCAGCCGGTGGTGCAATTTCTGGCAGCTTTTCCGGCCAATTTCCTCTTTCCATTTGCCACGCTGTTTTTCATCCGCACCCAAATTAGCATTGAGTGGGGCAGCATTTTGCTGATGTCGTTGGGAGCGCAGTGGTACATTCTCTTTAACTCCATTGCCGGCGCCCAGAGCATTCCCACAGATTTGCGCGAGATGGCCGTGGATGTGGGCTTGCGGGGATGGCAGCGCTGGCAAAAGCTGATTATTCCGGGGATCTTTTCTGCCTGGGTTACCGGGGGGATCACGGCCAGCGGCGGCGCTTGGAACGCTAGCATTGTCTCGGAGATCGTGGCCTGGGGATCCACCACTCTCAAGGCTACGGGATTGGGCACCTATATCGCTGAGGCAACGGCGGTGGGAGATTGGCCCCGCATTACTTTGGGCATTGGCATGATGAGCTTGTTTGTGGTGGGCATCAATCGCCTTTTCTGGCGGCGGTTGTATCAATTGGCAGAAGAAAAATATCACCTTTAATCTTTGAGGCTATCTGATATGAGTTCTGCAGCTTCTCCGGTTCTGATCGAAGTTGAGAGGGTCTACAAGCGCTTTCCTTTGCCGGAGGGCAAGGGCGAGTTTACGGTTTTAAGCCAGATAGATTTGCAAGTGCGGGCAGGGGAAGTTTTGGCTTTGTTGGGCCGCAGCGGCAGCGGCAAAAGCACCCTGCTGCGCATCATGGCGGGCCTGATCCCGCCTAGCGAAGGGCGAGTGTTGAGCAATGGACGTCCTCTGCGGGGCCCCAACCCGGATGTGGCCATGGTGTTTCAGAGTTTTGCTCTCTTGCCCTGGCTGACGGTGCAGGAAAATGTGGAGCTGGGGCTGCAGGCTCAAGGGATCCCGCGCGAGATCCGGCGGCAAAGGGCCCTCAAGGCCATCGACCTGGTGGGCCTGGATGGGTTCGAGAACGCCTACCCCAAGGAACTCTCGGGGGGCATGAAGCAGCGGGTGGGCTTTGCCCGCGCCTTTGTTCTAGAGCCCAAGGTGCTGTTTATGGACGAGCCCTTCAGCGCTCTGGACGTGCTGACGGCGGAGAACCTGCGGGGGGAGATCGACGAGCTCTGGAACACCCAGGCCTTCCCTTCCCAGAGCATTCTCATCGTTACCCACAACATCGAAGAGGCCGTGTTTTTGGCGGATCGGGTGGTGATCCTGGGATCCAAGCCGGGGCGGATCCGGGGAGAGGTGAAAATCGACCTGCCGCGGCCCCACGAACGTACGGATCCCCGCTTCAAGTCCCTGGTCGACTACATCTACGAGATCATGACCAATCCGGAGATCCCGGTAACCGGCGAGGTGGCTGCCCCCACTTCGGTAAGCAGTAGGGCAACTTCTCCCTACGCGCTGCCCCTGCCCCATGCGCGGGTGGGCGGCATCAGTGGTTTGCTGGAGCTGATTGTGGAATGGCCGCAGGCACGGGTAGAGATTGCCGAGCTGGCCGAGCGGCTGCAACTGGCGGTGGATGACTTGCTGCCGATTTTGGATGCGGCGGTGCTGTTGGGCTTTGCCGAGGTAAGCGGCAGGGTGGTACAACTGACCGAGATCGGCCAAGACTTTGCCAACACCACCATCTTGCGCAGCAAGGATCTCTTCCGACAGCAGCTTTTGGCACGGGTGCCGGTCTTCAAGAGCATCCTGCAGACGCTGGAAGAAAAAAACAGCCGCTCCATGCGGGCGGACTTCTTCTTGGATCTCTGGGACGAACATTTTCCCCACGAGGAAGCTGAGCGGCAGTTTGCTACAGCCGTTGACTGGGGGCGCTATGCGGAGCTCTTTGAGTACGATGCCTCGGAAGAGCGGCTGTATCTCCCGGATCCCAGCGAAAGCTCCGCCGCTTCTGAGCCTGTCGGCCTTGATTCCCGTTCTGGCTAGGGCCAGCTTGGCTTTGCCTTTTCCAAAGCTGGGTCGTAGGTTAGAGGTACGATGCCTATCCCAGAAAGCCCGAAAATTTACCACATCACTCATGTGGACAACTTGCAAGGTATCGTAACTGCCGGCGGCCTACTTTCTGACGCGGCAATCCTGCAGCAAGGCGGGCCGACGCAAATAATTGGCATGTCCAAAATCAAGCGGCGCCGAATCGAGGAGCTGGAAGTTGCCTGTCACCCCGACACAAAAGTCGGCGACTATGTTCCCTTTTATTTTTGCCCGCGCTCGATCATGCTTTATGTTATCCACTGCGCCAACCACCCCGAGTTGGCCTATCGCGGCGGGCAGACCCTAGTCGTACACCTCGAAGCCGATCTGTACCGGGTCATCAATTGGGCTGACCACAGTGGAACTCGATGGGCTTTCTCCCTCTCCAATGCAGGGGCACGCTACACTGAGTTTCGCGCACAACTCGACTGTCTTGGTGAGCTAGACTGGGATGCCATTAGTGCTAGGGATTTTCGCAACTCAGATATTAAAGAGCGCAAGCAGGCAGAATTTCTCGTCCATGGCTATTTCCCTTTTGATCTCGTTGAAAGGATCGGAGTGTGCCAGGCTAGCGTCAAAGACAGGGTCAACCAAGCATTGGCAGGAAGTAGGTATAATCCTGCGGTTGAAGTCCGTGCCGATTGGTATTTTTAGCGGAGAGAGGCCATGAACCTCGAGTACTGTGTCGGGGATATCCTGAAAGCGGATGCGGAAGCGCTGGTCAATTCCGTTAACTGCGTTGGCGCCATGGGCCGTGGCATTGCGCTGCAGTTCAAAAAAGCCTGGCCTGAGAACTTCAAGGCCTACGCAGCAGCTTGCCGACGGGGGGAGGTTCGGCCGGGCAAACTATTGGTTTTCGAGACAGGAAAGCTGACCAATCCGCGCTACATTATCAATTTTCCCACCAAGCGCCACTGGCGAGGGAAGTCGAGGATTGAGGACATTGAGGCTGGGCTGCAGTCCCTTGTCCAAGAGATCAGGCGCCTTGACCTACATTCGGTTGCTTTGCCACCCCTAGGCTGTGGCCTCGGTGGTCTCAGTTGGCCAGATGTTCGCTCCCGCATCGAGCGGGCACTGGCAACGCTCACGGATGTCCGCATTCTTGTCTATGAGCCGACTGAAGTTCAGCTTTTGCCGAAGAGCATGCGCCGTGGGCAGGTTTCCACCTTGACCCCGGGAAGAGCGGTGCTGGTGGGCCTCATGGAGCGTTACATCAACGGTCTACTGGTTCCCTTCGTTTCCCTGCTCGAGCTGCACAAGCTGATGTACTTCCTGCAGGAGGCCGGGGAGCCGCTGCGCCTGCGGTTCACGAAGGGCGTCTATGGCCCCTATGCTGAGAACCTGCGGCATGTTCTCAAGGAAATCGAAGGGCACTACATCTCCGGGTACGGATCGGGGGGTGACCAACCGGACAAGAAGCTAGAGCTTGTGCCTGGCGCCGTTGAGGAGGCCTACAGCTACCTCGCCAGTCAGCCGGAGACGAGAGAACGTTTCGAGCGTGTTAGCGACCTCGTGGAGGGTTTTGAGTCGCCATATGGTTTAGAACTGCTCGCCACTGCCCATTGGATCATAACTCGCGACCACCCCAGCACGGCGGAGGAGCTGGTGGAGGGTTTCCACGCCTGGGCGGAAAGAAAGCGACGATTCAGCAAGAAACAAATCCTGCTCGCCACTCAAGTTTTGGTAGAGAAGGGATGGGTCAGGGCCTTTCCGACGCAGCAGTTCGCAACCAGCTAAAGCAGGTTCGAGATATGGTCATTCCAGGCTAGATCGAGACAGCTCCCAAGCGCTCCGCGCCGCTACCCCCAGCCCCTCTCCCAGAGAGAGAGGGGAGTTGTGGATGAACTTGAAGAACTGTTTCATCGCTATTTGATAATTTGATTCCTGCCCCGGATCGCTGTACAGTTTTCCTCTCTAGCCTCTGTTCAAAGGGAGAAGAGAACTAGGGATCGACGCGACGAGCCATTTTGCTGCCACCGGCCATGCCTACTCGTAAATCCAGCTTTGGGTGGCGGGCGTCCAGCTTACCAGCTCGGATTCCTGGAACCAAAGGGCGATCTCCCGTTGGGCGGTCTCGGGGCCATCGGAGCCATGGACGAGGTTGCGGCCAATATCAATGCCAAAATCGCCGCGGATGGTGCCCGGCTCGGCGTCCAAAGGGTTGGTCTTGCCGATGAGCTTGCGAGCGGCAGCAATCACCCCTTTGCCCTGCCAGACCATGGCCACCACCGGCCCTGAGGTGATGAACTTCACCAAACCGGGGAAGAAGGGGCGCTCCTTGTGTTCAGCGTAGTGGGCTTCCGCCAGCTCTTGGCTTACCTGCACCAGCTTTAGGCCCACCAATTGGTAGCCCCGGCTTTCCAGGCGCTGGATGATGGTGCCCACCAGACCCCGCTGCACGCCGTCTGGCTTAATGGCGATAAAGGTGCGCTCCATGGGATCTCCCCTTGTTGTTACTCATCTTCACCGTTATCCTTGTACCGGATTGGGGATCCCCAGTGCAAGGGTGTCTAGGAGCTCACCACCGCCAACGTTAGGAATATAGCCCCCACTATTGCAATCATCCAGCCGGCACTGCGGATTAAGCCAGGGATCCTCTCTGCCCAGGTTTCAGCCGCCCAGAGGGCAAGGAGCGCTACCCCATATTGAACGGTGCTCAACCCCAGCAGATAGCCCAGCCAGGGCATGGGTTCGGCACCGATGATCGCTTCGGCATAGGCATAGCCATGGAATAGCCCCGCCAGGGATCCCCACAGCAGCAAAAGCCAACTTGGGATCTGCCGCGATTGAACCAGCAGTAGGCCAAAGAGAACTATGGAGCAGGCAATGGCCAACTCGGTTAGCCCCAGGGGATCCCAGCCGGCCAGGTGGATCCCGGTGCCCACCAGACCGGCCAGCACAAAGCCCAGCGGGATCCCATAGCGCCAGGGCTGCCCCGCCGCAATGAGACCAATGGCCACCACAAAGGCCAGGTGATCCGGGCCGATCACCGGATGGGCCAGGCCCGACAAAAACCCCTCCCACCCTGTGGCCGGCAATCTCCCGCCCAGAGCGTGGTGGGCAAGAGCCGGCCAAGAGGCCAGCCAGGCGATCCCTGCCCCCAGGCCGATGGCCCAGCCGCGGCCCACTTGAGCAGGCAAGGCCAAAGGTCGCTGCCACTGCCAAGACATGCTTTTTGCTCCCTCACGATTGAACCTATGCGAAGGGGTCTAAGCTTGCTGTACCCATTTCTTTTCTAGTCTTCAAAGGCGCTCGCTGTACCCTTGTAGATTCTCCGGCTCAAATTGGCGCAAAATCCGCGTTGCCTCGCGCAGGCGGGTTTCGTTCTCCTCTTCCAAAATGAGCACGTACTTGCCCGCATTGAGACGGTTGCGGTAGGCCAAAGCATCGCCGGAGCCGCTGGTCAGGCCTACTCCTCCCCCCACAAAAAAGCTGCCCATGGCCCCACCCAGGGCACCCAACAGGCCGCCGATTAGGTGGTTGCCCAGGGATCCCGCCCAGGCAAAGGTATCCAGGCCGCTGAGGACGCTGAACCCCACTCCCGCCAAAAAGCCAAAGGGCACCAGCCAAATGGCCAGGCGCTGCATCTGGCGGTGGGCTGCTTGGGCCGGATCGATGAGCCCAAATTCATCCGCCGTTTTGTAGCCTCGCCCCAGCAGGTGCAATCGCTCCAGAGGGAAGCCGGCTTGTTCCAGAGCGCTATAGGCCGCCTCGGCAGCCATGCGATCCGGCAGTACCGCAATGAGATAACTCATAGGAAGAGCTGCGCTTGTTATCAGCCAACTCCATTGTCTCCTGAGTTTGGGTAGGGATCCCTATGACACCGGCTTGCCCCACCGAGGCCCAATCCATCAGCCTCTACCAGCGCTTCTATGAAGTTGTGCGGCGGATCCCGCCGGGGCGAGTGGCCACCTATGGGCAGGTGGCGCGGCTTGCCGGCTATCCGGGGTATGCTCGCCAGGTGGGCTATGCCCTGTTTCGCCTGCAAGGCCAAAAAACCGACATCCCCTGGCAGCGGGTGATCAACGCCCAAGGGCGCATCTCCTACTCCCCTTTTCGCCTCGGCTACGACGACCTGCAAAAAGTCTTACTCCAAGCCGAAGGGATCCCCTTCGACGCCGAGGGCCGGGTGGACTTGCACCAGTTTGGCTGGGATCCGCGGCAAGCTTAACCTGAGCTTGACCCAATCTTAAACAAGCCATAGCGAAACCTCCCGCCCAGCCCTGGTAACGTGAACGCGGATGCGTCTTGTCTCGTGGATGGAGTGAAGGAACTGTCATGAAATCAGCTTGTCGCGCTCGAGGGTTAGCCCCTGCCGAGGGAGGGTTTCCGGCTTGGCTGAACCCTCTGGCCAAGTCCCTGTGGGTTGGGCTGTGCTGTTTGGTGCTGGGCCTGGCAAGCGCCTGCGGTACCAGCAGTAGCTCAGTTCCTCCAGCCGGCGGAGGAGCGGGGTTTATCGCCTCGGATCCCAATGTCACCCTCTCCAGTCAACCGCCCGCCTTTACGCTGCAGATTTTGCACGCCAGCGACTTGGAAGCTTCCATTGCCGCCGTTCAGGATGCCCCCCGCTTCTCGGCGGTGATCAACGCGCTGCGCCCCCAATTTCCCAACACCGTGATCCTCTCCAGTGGCGACAACTACATTCCCAGCCCCTTCTACAACGCCAGCACGGATCCTTCCCTGCGAGGTCGGTATGACCGCACGCCTGGCAAAGCCGACATTGAAATCATCAACGCCATCGGTTTTGAGGCGTCTGCCTTTGGCAACCATGAATTTGACCAAGGCACGCGCCAAATTCGCGACCTGATCCGACCCGACAGCAGCCGCGGCTACGCGGGCGCCCGCTTTCCCTACTTGAGCGCCAACCTCAGCTTCAGCGGCACCGGCGAACTGGCCAGCTCTGACTTTGCTGCCGATGGCCAAGAGGCCAGCTCCATCCGCGGCAAGATCGTCAAGACGGCGGTGATCACGGTGGGAGGACAGCGGATTGGCTTGGTGGGTGCCACCACCACCCGCTTGGCCGCCATTTCCAGTCCCGGCCCTGAGGTGAGGGTGGAAGGCAGGGTGGACGACACCGACCAGGTGAACGCTGCCCTCATCCAGAATTTCGTCAACCAGCTCACCGGCCAGGGCATTAACAAGATCATCCTCCTGGCCCACCTGCAGCAGCTCCAAAACGAGGTAACCCTGGCCAGCCAACTGCGGGATGTCGATGTCATCATCGCCGGCGGCTCCCACCGTGTTATTGCCAAGCCCACCGACCGCCTCCGCCCTGAAGATGTGCGCACGGGCGATTACCCCATCCTGCGCACCTCAGCCAGTGGCCAGCCGGTGGCAGTGGTCAACACCGGCGCCAACTACCGCTACGTGGGCCGCTTGGTGGCCGGCTTCGACGCCAATGGGGTGATTGCCCGCATCGATCCGGTAAGCGGCGCCTATGCCACCGACGACCAAGGGGTGGCAGCCGTGCGCGGCACTCCCAACCCCGACGTGGTGCGGGTGGCCAACGAGATCGGCAACATCATCCGCACCAAGGATGGCCGCACCTTTGGCTCTACTACGCAATTCCTCAACGGCCTGCGGGCCGAGGTGCGCACCGAGGAAACCAACCTGGGCAACCTCACGGCTGATGCCAACTTGGCCTACGCCAAAACTGTCGATGCCACCACGGTTATCTCCCTGAAAAACGGGGGTGGCATTCGCGCTCCCATTGGGGCTACCACCGGCGGCGGCGGCGGCGAGCCGGTGCGGCGGATCCCTCCGCTGGCCAACCCCGATGCCGGCAAGCAGTCAGGCCAAGTTTCGCAACTGGATATCGAAACTGCCTTGGCCTTTAACAACGGCCTGTCGCTGGTGACCGTCACCGCCGAGGAGCTGAAACAATTGATAGAACACGGGGTGGCGCAAAGCCAGCCAGGGGCCACGCCGGGCCGCTTCCCGCAGATTGGCGGCTTTGCCTTCAGCTTTGATCCGTCGCGACCACCGGGATCCCGCGTGATCTCTTTGCGGGTGGACACACCCACGGGCCGGGATGTGGTGGTGCGCAACGGCCAGTTGCAAGGGGATCCCCGCCGTACCTTCCGCCTGGTGACGCTGGACTTCCTGGCCAACGGTGGGGATGACTATCCCTTCCCGCGCCTGTCTAACCCCAACCGGGTGAACTTGGCCCCCAGCTCCGGCATCACTTTTGACACCCCCGGCAGCGAGCAGGATGCGCTGGCTCGCTACTTGCGGCAGATCGGCGTGTTCACCCAGGAGGATACCCCGGCTGCGCAAGATACCCGCATCCAGAACCTCTCGGTGCGCCAGGATACGGTGCTGCAAGGCCTCTAGTCTGGGCTGTTGCCGAGCCCGCCGCCCCTCTCCTTGCTGGGGGAGGGGTTGGCGTTTGTCGGGAGCAAGACCTTGGACTTTTGGGAAGGGATGTTGCCAAGTGGATCAGAAAGGATCGCTGGTAATTTAGGGATCCCTTTTGGGTTGTCCGGAAAACTTGATCCCTGAGACCGTTGTTTTTTGGTCAGTGTTGACGGATTTTGGTCAAGGATTGGAACTACGCTACTATCGAGTGAAATCGACTTTCCCTCCCTTCGCCATTATGACCCTGGAAACGTTTTTCACCCAGCTCAACGCCAACGGCTTGACGATTGCCATCCTGCTCTTTGCGGCTCCTTGGCTGGTTTGGGTTCTCTGCCACTGGATCCCGGGGCAGTGGGAAGAGCCTTTTTTGCTCAGCTTGAACATCGGCTTGGCAGCGGTGAGCCTTGTCCTCTGGGCCGGTTACTTGGCCTATGCCACCAACACGGCTGGCTGGCAGGCGGTGGTGAAGCAGGCGGATATGTTCTTGTTGCTGGTGCCTCCCTACTATTTCCTTAGCTCCATCTGGGTGGCACGGCAGCGCATGCCGCTCTCACGGGTGCCGGCTTTCCGCACCTTGCAAGGGATCGGCCTCTTAGCGGCAGTCTATCTCATTTTTTCTTGGCTCAGCCGCCGGGTCTATGTTGTCTTTTTTTCCTACATGCCCTTCTCAGCCTTCTTGTGGATCCTGGCGGGGTTGCTAGGGGTGGCCTATCTTGGCTATCGCATCGTCTTTGGGGATCCGCCCAAGTATCCTCCTGAACCCTGAGTGGGCCGCCAACAGGGACTAGAATTCGAAAGAAACCTTTTGCAACGGCAATGGTGACAGTCCCTCTGATTTCAGCCCTGGACATTGACTATCGGCCTCTCCAGGAGTTGCTGGCGGCGGGAGCCTGGCTGGAAGCGGATCGGCTGAGCCTGCAATTGCTGTGCCGGGCAGCGGGAGAGGGAGCGGCGCGGCGGGGCTGGCTGTACTTTTCCGAAGTGAGCCGGATCCCGGCAGAGGATCTGCGCACCATCGATCGCCTGTGGCGGGTGGCCTCCGGGGATCGCTTCGGCTACTCGGTGCAGCGGCAGCTCTGGCTGGGGGTGAATCGCAACTGGGAGCGCCTCTGGCCGCTGATTGGCTGGAAACAAGGCTACCACTGGACCCGCTACCCCGACGAGTTCACCTGGGATCTGTCTGCCCCCAAAGGTCACCTGCCCCTTTCCAACCAACTGCGGGGGGTGCGGGTTCTGGAAGAACTGCTCACCCACAGGGCTTGGGAAGACTTGTCCGGCTGAGCGTCTGTTGCAATCTTGTTATCTGATGGATCTGATGGGATGAGACTGTGGCTGAACAACTGCAACTGACTCAGTTTCCCCACCTGCCCGGCGATCTGGCCCAAGCCTGCGAGCAGGCCATCCAGGCCACACGCCTGGCTATCCAGGCGGGGTATCGCCGCCTGCTCATCGAGATCCTCGCCCCCGACATCAAGCCGGAAGTCTTAGCCCGTCCGTTCTTGGAGCTGCTGCCGCCACCGGCTTTGGTGTTGTTCAGCGATGCCGGCGGAGCAGCCCTGGCCCAGCGGGAGTGGGGATCCCTTCCCGACGGGATGCAACTGCAAAGCCTGACTGCCCGCACGCAGCCTACACCAGACCAGAGCGTCCTGTTTGTAATGCCAGCAGTCTACAGCCTGGATCAGGTGGAGCGGGTCTGCCAGGTGGTGAGCGGCGGCGATCCTTCTGGGCTGGCTGCCAAAGGCCGGGATCCCAAGCCCGTCGTTCTCCTCAACCCACAACTTCAGGATGCCGCCGCAGTGGGGGTGGGGCTGGCTGGGCGCCGGCTGCGGCAACGCTTCCTGAGCACCTTTGAGACCAGTTACTACCTGCGCTCGCTGCTGGAAGGAGCCCTGTTTCGCGCCTACCCGGATCCCTGGAGCCTGTGGCAGCAGGAAGAGCCCGGCCTCTACAGCGTCCTCCAGACCTTTAGGGCTCGACCCAGCGGCGAAGAAGTGGCCGAGCTGTTTAGGGCCACCAGGAGAGGGGATCCCTGGTGGAGCTGGCGGCGCTGGCTGGGCGGGATCCCCTGATCGACCCGCAGCTTCAAGAAAGGGAGAGTATCAAGACAACGTTTTATTGTTGGCCGCCTTCCCGGCTGCCGAACTACTATCGGAGCGGATGAAATACACAGAACCATCTCCGATCCAGAAACTCTGCGGAGATGCTTTGTCTAGCCTTTTTATCGAGTGGGCGTTGACCGATGCTATCGCCTATGAGTTAGGAATCCAATTTGAAGGCGAAGACTCTTTTGTTGTCAATCAAGAGAGACTTAGAGATAGAGTTGCCCACCAAATCTACGTTCACGACAACTGATTTTCCTACATTAAATCCGTAGAGGACGATCTCCTAAGCAAGATTGTCGGTTGTGTGGATCCCACAGTTGGACGAACAAAGCATCTTTTCGGATCCTTTTTTCAGAAAGTCTTGGGTCAAGGCACGGTGGCTATTGAAGAGGGGGAAGCTCGTTTGAGAGAGAGACAAGCAACTTCTTGACGAGTTCCTCTCTCTCTAGGAGAGGGGTTGGGGCTAAGGGTGGCGGCAAGAAGCGACCGGAAACCGCCTTAAACTATTCTGAAACGACCCCAAAGCTCCTGCCTTGCTTCAGCTAGAAACCGCAGGAGCCCCGCCCTGTACCCGTAGGGTCAGGGGCGGGAGCAATGCGGACGACGGATAATCGTGACATGGCCCAAGTCCTGACTATCTCCTGCAAGCTCAAGGTGTCTGCTTCGCAAGCCGTGAAGCTAGAGGCAACCTTGTCGGCTTTTGCACAAGCACTCCTCGCGCCAGCGGGCCGTAGGCCTTACTGGGTCAACCAAAACACACCAGAGAAGGTGGTCAACCCAGTCAAGCTTCAATCGCTCTGCTACCGCGCAATTCGTACCCGCTTTGGGCTCTCCAGCAATTTGGCACAACAGGTGTGCAGAAGGCTGGCCGCTGCCCGCAAGGTTGCCCGGCAAAAGAATCGTCCGGTCAAAGCCTTCAAGGGGGGTTTTGTTACCTACGATGCCCGCATCTTTTCTTTTCGGGAAAAAGACTGGACGGTGTCGCTGACCACCGTTGAGGGACGCGAACGCTTTGAGCTGAATATAGGTAACTACCAGTGCGGCATGCTTGCGGGTTCTCATCCCAAAGCGGCCACGTTGGTCAAACGCCAAGACGGTTCTTACTACATCCAGATTTGCGTGGAGCACGACCCACCGGAGCCACAAGACACCACCGAGGCGATTGGTGTGGACTTGGGTAGGAGAGATATTGCCCATACTTCTGAGGGGGACAACTGGAATGGACAGCAGCTGAATAAGGTGAGGGATCACTACTCCCGGTTGAGGGCGGCTCTGCAACGCAAGGCCAGTAAGGGCACACGCAGCACTCGGCGTCGATGCCGGGAGCTGTTGCAACGGCTGTCTGGTCGGGAGAGACGCTTTCAAGCTTGGGTGAACCATCGCATCTCCAAGTCCATTGTTGCTAGGGCACTGGCCACCCACAGTTTTATTGCCTTGGAGGACTTGACTGGAATTAGAGAGCGTACCAACCAACAGCGGCGCAGCAAGACGGAGCGGCGGCGGTCAAACAGTTGGGCGTTCTACCAGTTGCGGCAGTTTGTGCAGTACAAGGCTGCCAGAGCAGGGATCCAGGTTGTGGTGGTGCCGCCTGCCTACAGCTCGCAGACCTGCCACCGGTGTTTGTGGATTGGGCAACGGGAAGGGAAGCGTTTTCGCTGTGTGAACCCGGTCTGTGGTTGGGAAGGGGATGCGGATTTTAACGGTGCTAACGTCATTGCGCTTTTGGGGGTCGCTGTAAACCGGCCCAGAGGCCCGTGGTTGGCTTGCCAACTGCAGGGCTACGGAAAGCCCGCTCCGTACCGCTTAGCGGTCGGAGTCAGGTAGTTTACTTTCGGTGATAGAATCACAGCACGCTAGGAGTGTCTGGGGGTTTTGCCCCAGGCTGAGATTACATCCTCAGAACCTGATCTGGGTCATACCAGCGTAGGAAAGCGAGCACTGGAGTTGACACCATGCGCAGCGAATGGGTTGCCCGCCGGCGTGGGCAAGCAAATGTAACGCAAATGCACTTTGCCCGGCAGGGCGTGATTACAGAAGAGATGGACTACGTGGCTCGGCGGGAAAACCTGCCACCGGAGCTGATCCGCTCAGAGGTGGCGCGGGGCCGCATGATCATCCCTGCCAATATTCATCACACCAACCTAGAGCCGATGTGCATCGGGATCGCCTCCCGCTGCAAAGTCAATGCCAACATCGGCGCTTCCCCCACTTCCTCTGGGTTGGCCGAGGAGCTGGAAAAGCTGAAATTGGCCATCAAATACGGCGCCGATACCGTTATGGATCTGTCCACCGGCGGCGGTGACTTGGACGAAATTCGCACGGCCATTATCCAAGCTTCTCCGGTGCCCATTGGCACGGTGCCGATCTACCAGGCCCTGGAAAGTGTGCATGGCCATGTCGAAAAACTCTCGGCAGAGGATATCTTGCACATCATTGAAAAGCAGGCCCAGCAGGGGGTGGACTACATGACCATCCATGCCGGGATCCTGATCCAACACTTGCCGTTGGTGCGCAACCGTCTAACCGGAATTGTCTCTCGCGGAGGCGGGATCCTGGCCCGTTGGATGTTGGCCCACCACAAGCAAAATCCGCTCTACACCCACTTCCGCGACATCATCGAGATTTTCAAGAAATACGATGTCTCTTTTAGTCTGGGAGATTCCTTGCGGCCCGGATGTCTGCACGATGCTTCTGACGAGGCCCAGATGGCGGAGTTGAAAACCCTGGGACAGTTGACCCGCCTGGCCTGGGAACACGATGTGCAGGTGATGGTGGAAGGGCCTGGGCACGTGCCGATGGATCAAATTGAGTTTAACGTGCGCAAGCAAATGGAGGAGTGCGACGAGGCTCCTTTCTACGTTTTGGGGCCGCTGGTAACCGATATTGCCGCCGGCTATGACCACATCAGCTCTGCCATTGGGGCGGCCTTGGCCGGCTGGTACGGGGCAGCGATGCTCTGCTACGTAACCCCCAAAGAACACCTGGGCTTGCCCAATGCCGAGGATGTGCGCAACGGCCTCATTGCCTACAAAATTGCCGCCCACGCTGCCGATATTGCCCGCCACCGTCCTGGGGCCAGGGATCGCGATGACGAAATGTCCAGAGCCCGCTACAACTTCGACTGGAACCGACAATTTGAGTTGTCTTTGGATCCAGAGCGGGCGCGCGAATATCACGACGAAACCTTGCCGGCAGATATCTACAAAACGGCGGAGTTTTGCTCGATGTGCGGGCCGAAGTTCTGCCCCATGCAAACCAAAATGGATGCAGAAGCCTTGAGCGAGCTAGAACGATTCCTGGCCACCCAGCCAACAGCCTAAGCGTTGGCCTGGCCTTGGCTTGACATGAGGTTGAAATTGATTGGATCCCATCTCTGCTCGCTGGGGAGTGAAGAGGGGCTCCTCCCCCAAGCTATGCTGGATTACAGGAGAACCCTTGCAGTTGGCTCCATTGAGCAGAGAGAGAACCATGGCACTTAGGCAACTCGGGCATGTCGCCATCCGGGTAGAAGACATCCCCAAGGCAGTGGAGTTCTACCAAAAGCTGGGCATGGTCAACGTCTGGCAGGATCCCGACTGGGCCTACATGAAAGCAGGGGACGATGGGCTGGCGCTATTGGGGCCGGGCTACCGCGCAGCAGGGCCGCACTTTGGCTTTGTCTTCGATAACCTGGAGGAGCTCCAGCAAGAGCACCAGCGCCTGAAATCCCAAGGCATTCGGGTAGGAGAAATCCACAGCCATCGGGATGGCACTGCCTCTTTCTACGGTAAGGATCCCTACGGCAACCTGTTTGAATTTTTGTATGAGCCTGCAGGAACATTTGACCAAGCTAGGGCGGCTCAGGCAACAGGTTGACCGGGCCGGTTGAGGCCGTTAACCTGCGTACCTTTGGTTCGTCCGGCTTGCAAGAGCAAAGGGATCCTCCCTGTCGAGAGGATCCCCTTTTTGTCTGGCCTTGGGCACGCCATTTGCCCGATTTGAGCCAGTAGGGTCAACCGCCAGATCTGCTAGAGGTTTGCACGTACAAAATCACCAGGAAGATGGCAGGCACCAAAACGACCAAGAGAGTGGCCAAGATGCCCAGGTAATTCGTCTCCATAGCTCCAACCGCCACAAGCCTAACTGGCAGTCAGCATACCACTCTTTAGGTACGGCTTGCCCAAAGAGAAAATGGGCGTTAGGGCTTCGTTTTGACGGCAATATCCCCCAGCACTTTGGTCTGGCAGGCGAGGCGGTAGCTATCCGGTTTGCGCTTGAGCTTGCGGTTTTCTGCCTCGGTGCGAGGGGAGAGGTTCTCGGATCCCTCGACGATCTCCACCACGCAGGTGCCACATTGACCGTTGCCGCCGCAGTTGAGCAGCTTGGCCATCATCTTGTAGAGGTCGATCTGATTCTCCAGCGCCTTCAAGCGCAGGTTAGCGCCTTCCGCGACGACGACCTCTCGATTCTCGTTGACAAAGCGAATCGTTGCCATATCCTTGCCAGAAACCACGACACTTTCAGACTGAGCCAGGGAAGTACCGGCGTTTGCTAAGTATTGTTACATTTTAAGTCATATTTTTAATCTCCGGCGAGAGATCTGGGAAGATGATGCCAAATAAGACGGCATCCTGGCTGAAGCCGCTCAGGTCGGTAGCGTTTCGTTATACTGTTTGATGCCCGTGATAAAAATTCTGAGAGCGATATCCCCCTTGGGTGCGCTCGTTGGCTCAAGCGGGTGCGGCACTCCTCGACCCTGAAGAAACTGCTCAGGTCAGGATCCCAGGTGAAGATGTCGGCTTAATGGTTTGACTGGATATTGCGTAAGTGTTGGAGAACGTGGAGGACCGAGCTTTATGGGACTACCGTGGTATCGGGTCCATACGGTTGTACTGAATGACCCAGGTCGCCTGATTGCGGTGCATCTGATGCATACCGCTCTGGTAGCAGGTTGGGCCGGATCGATGGCGCTTTACGAGACGGCCATTTTTGATCCATCGGATCCTGTCCTGAATCCGATGTGGCGTCAGGGCATGTTTGTCATGCCATTCATGGTTCGCCTGGGGGTGGTCAACTCCTGGGGCGGCTGGAATATCTACGGCGAGAGCGTGGCCAATACGGGCTTTTGGACGTTTGAAGGGGTAGCCACTGCCCATATTGTTTTGTCCGGATTGCTCTTCTTGGCTGCCTGCTGGCATTGGGTTTACTGGGATCTGGAGCTGTTCCGGGATCCCCGTACCGGCGAGCCGGCCTTGGACTTGCCGAAAATGTTTGGGATCCACCTGCTCTTGGCGGGGATCCTCTGCTTTGGGTTTGGCGCGTTTCACCTGACGGGGGTGTTTGGCCCAGGGATGTGGGTGAGCGATCCCTATGCGACGACAGGGCACGTCCAGCCAGTAGCACCCGAATGGGGGCCAGCCGGGTTTAACCCCTACAACGCTGGGGGTGTGGTGGCCCACCACATTGCTGCTGGCATTGTCGGCATTATTGCCGGCTTGTTTCACCTGACGGTACGCCCACCCCAGCGCCTCTATCGCGCTCTGCGGATGGGGAACATCGAGACGGTGCTGTCCAGCTCAATTGCCGCGGTGTTTTTTGCTGGTTTTGTGGTGGCCGGGACGATGTGGTATGGCAGTGCCACGACTCCTGTGGAGCTGTTTGGCCCCACCCGCTACCAGTGGGACTCCGGCTATTTCAACCAGGAGATTAACCGGCGGGTGAATGCGGCTATGGAAGCCGGGATGACCCGCAGTGAGGCCTACGATTCTCTGCCCAAGTCGCTGCTCTTCTACGATTACGTGGGTAACAGCCCGGCCAAGGGGGGCCTGTTCCGGGCCGGTCCCATGAACAAGGGAGACGGCATTGCCATCGAGTGGCTGGGCTACCCGGTGTTCCGGGATCGCGAAGGGCGAGAGCTGACGGTGCAGCGCATGCCCAACTTCTTCGAGACCTTCCCGGTCATCTTGCGCGATGCCGATGGCGTGGTGCGGGCGGACATTCCCTTCCGCCGGGCCGAGTCGCGCTACAGCTTTGAGCAGGTGGGCGTGACCGTGGAGTTCTACGGCGGCAAACTGGACGGCCAGGTGTTTACCGACCCGGCAACCGTTAAGAAGTATGCCCGCCAAGCCCAATTGGGTCAGCTCTTCGAGTTCGACCGAGAAACCCCCAAAGCCGACGGCACCTTCCACACCAGTCCCCGCGGTTGGTTTACCTTTGCCCATGCGGTCTTTGCGCTGCTGTTCTTCTTCGGCCACATTTGGCACGGCGCCCGCACCCTCTTCCGGGATGTGTTTGCCGGTATTGACCCGAACATGAGCGAGGAAATGGTGGAATTCGGTGTCTTCCAAAAAGTGGGGGATCCCACCACGCGCAAGGTGCAAGAAGCGTAAGGCTTTCTCGCGGGATGACCGTCGGCACTCTGTTTCTCTGGAGAGATGGGGTGCTGGCGGCTCCAAGCTAATCTGGAATTAAGCCCCCTTAGAATTTTGATTTGGAGGTCGGTATGGAAGCCATCACCTACACCTTTATTCTGTTTTTGACCTTGGGCCTTCTGTTTTTTGCCGTCGCCTTTCGCGAAACTCCTAGGATTCAGAAGAAGTAATCTGCGCTAGGGGCTGCTGTTGTCGGCTTGCCGAGAGCGTTAGCGGATTGAGGCGGCCCAAAGAGACGGCAGTTGTACCCCGTACAAGGCCGGAAAAATCCCCGGCCTTGTTTTGTTTTCAGATGGCGCTCGGTTCCAGGCTGGTAGAGTATCCCACAGGCAAACCAGCAAAGCTGTTTTCAAAACGGTAGCTGTCCTCTTCTGCTGGTAGAGGGGGTAGCTGCTGGTTCTACTTTATTGAGATTTGTTATCAGTATCTTAGAGGGGGAGCCCTTGTCCCACTGCTCGAATGGGATCGCTAGAATTGCTTCGGGATGGTTTCCAGAACTATGGGGATTGCCGGGGCTTGAGTTCGCAACTAAGTCAACTTTAGGTTAGCGATGGCAACAGTGCTGCTGGTGGAAGACGATCCAATTAACGCCCGCGTTTTCGACAAAGTGTTGCGGCGGCGAGGCGGGTTTGAGGTCTTTCACAGCCAGGATGTGGAGGAAATCCTACGGCTGGCGCAGGCGCGCGAGGTGGACGTGATTTTGCTGGATGTCTCCCTTTCTCAAAGCACCTTTCGTGGCGAGGCAGTGGACGGGATCCGCATTGCCCAACTGCTGAAGGGGGATCCCAAAAGCCGCTCCATTCCCATCATTTTGGTGACGGCCCACGCCATGCGCGGCGACCGCGAGGCCTTTTTGGCCCAGAGTGGGGCCGATGGCTATATTGCTAAGCCAGTAGTGGATCACGAGGAGATGGTGAACCAAGTGCGCCAGGTGTTGGCTCAGGCCCAGCAGTCTTAGTCAACTGGCAAGACTGGTTACGATGGACTGCCAAAAAGGGATCCCATCCTGCCCTGGCAAATCGGGATCTGCCGCCCGCTCCGGGTGGGGCATCAGGCCGAGGATGCGACCGCTGGGATCGCAAATGCCGGCAATGTTATCCACCGAGCCGTTGGGCGCGACCGGAGCATAGCGAAAGACGATCTGCCCCCTGTCTTGCAACTGCTTGAGGGTGTCGGCATCGCAGGTGTAGCGGCCTTCTCCATGGGCAATGGGCAGGGTCAGGGTGGCTCCGCCGGGGTAAGCCTTTGTCCACAGGAGATCCTGCCGTTCCACGCGGATCCCCACCCGGTCGCAGATAAAGTGCAGGTTGGCGTTGCGCACCAGCGCCCCCGGCAGCAGGCCGGCTTCTGTCAAGATCTGGAAGCCGTTGCAAATGCCCAAGACATAGCCCCCCCGCGCCACATGCTCGGCCAGGGATCCCATCACCGGCGCAAAGCGGGCGATGGCCCCGCAACGCAAATAATCCCCGTAGCTGAAGCCCCCCGGCAGCACCACCACATCCAGCCCTGACAAATCCGTCTCCCGGTGCCAGATCAACCGCGTTGGGCAGCCGCAAAGGCTGCGGGCCACCCAGGCTACGTCTCGGTCGCAATTAGACCCGGGAAAAACAACAATGCCAAACCTCACGCCGGCCATCGGGATCCCTTGAGAAAGCGTTATGTGAGAGAGAAGAAGAGGGTGATGGATGTAGCCATTGTAAGATCCAGACCTAGGGGGATGATGGGGAAACCAACGTGGGCCATCAGGTTTTGGGGCTGGGTATTGCGGGGCTGGCGGCAGCGCGACTGTTGCGGGCCCAAGGGTATGAAGTGCTGGTTTGGGATGAGCAAGAGTCCCCTCTCCTGCGGCAGCGGCAGGCCGAGTTGAGCCAGGAAGGGATCCCCGTTCGGCTGGGGGAGCCTTTTCAACTGGCAACAGGAGTGGAGCAGGTGGTGGTCAGTCCGGGCATTGCCTGGGATCACCCGCTGCTGCAGGCGGCGCGTCAACAGGGGATCGAGGTGGTGGGGGAAGCGGAGCTGGCCTGGCGCTACCTTGAGCACCTGCCTTGGGTGGGGATCACCGGCACCAACGGCAAAAGCACCACCACGGCGCTGGTGGCGGAGATGTTCAAAGCCGCGGGGCTAGAAGGGATCCCCTGCGGCAATATCGGCCTTCCCCTCTCTCAGGTGGCTTTGGAAACGCTCCAGGGAAAGCTAGAGCCGGATTGGATCGTGGCGGAGCTGAGCAGCTATCAGTTGGAAGCCAGCAGCCGCCTCATGAGCAGTACGCCTGGGGGGCCGCCGCGCATTGGGGTGTGGACCACCTTCACTCCCGATCACTTGGAACGGCACGGGACGCTGGAGCGCTATGCCGGCTTCAAGGCTCGCCTCTTGGATCGGGCCCAGTGGCGGGTCGTGAATGGCGAGGATCCCTACCTGTGCCGCCGCCGACAGGACTGGGAAAACACCTATTGGATTTCCCTTGTTGCTGGACAACGGGATCCCACTGCATTCGTTGACCTGCGGGAAAGCTGCCTCTATATCCAGGGGGAAGCGGTGGCGGAGTTGGGAGACTTTGCAGAACGCTGCCCCGGCCAACACAATCTGCAAAACCTGCTCTTGGCGGCAGCAGCAGCGCGTCTGGCCGGGATCCCCAACGCCGCCATTCAAAAAGCCATCCGATCCTTTGCCGGCATGCCCCATCGGCTGGAGCGGGTGGCGCAAATCCAGATGGGATCCACCCTCATCCGCTTCGTCAACGACAGCAAGGCCACCAACTACGAGGCCGGCTGGGTGGCGCTCAACGCCCTCCCCCCACCCATTGTTTTGATTGCCGGGGGAAGGGCCAAGCAGGGGGATCCCGCCGCCTGGCTGCAGTTGATTCGGGCCAAGGTGGCGCGGGTGCTGCTGATTGGAGAGGCTGGCCCCACTCTGGCCGCGGCCCTCAAGGGGATCCACTATACTGACGTTGAGCTCGTGCCAACCCTAGATCTAGCTGTGGAAAGGGCCTTGGCAGCGGCCTGTTCCCTCTCGCGTCAGCGGGACGGAGCCCCTGCTCAACCCATCACCGTTTTGCTGTCTCCCGCCTGCGCCAGTTTCGACCAGTACTCCAGCTTTGAACACCGTGGCAACCATTTCCGAGCCTGCTGCCAAGCCCTCCAGGGATCCCTGGAATGCTGAAGCTCGCTGGCTGCGCTGGCTCACCCTGGTCTGGCTGGCTCTGGGGCTGATGATGCTGTTTTCTGCTTCCTACCCCGTGGCTCAGCGGATCAGTGGCGATGGCCTCTACTTTTTCAGGCGTCAATTGGTCTGGGCCGGGCTGGGGCTGAGTTGCTTTTCGGCTCTGGTGCGGATCCCCTTGCGGCGCTGGTTCCCCTGGGCCGGGATCCTCTGCTTGGTGGGAGTTGGCTTGGTGTGGGCCACCCAAGTGCCGGGGCTGGGGGTTTCCCGCCTGGAGGCCAGCCGCTGGCTGGACTTAAAGGTGATCCCGATTATCCAGCCTTCCGAATTGCTCAAGCCCCTGTTGGTGTTGCAGGGAGCCTGGGTCTTTGGCCGCTGGTTTCACCACCCGCTCTGGTTCCGCGTCTTGTGGGTGGGCATCTTCGCCTTTGCCCTCTTGGGGATCCTCGCCCAGCCCAACCTGGGCACCACGGCCATTTGTGGCCTTACCCTCTGGGTCATGGCTTGGGCTGCCGGGATCCCAGCTTTCTCCCTTCTGGCCACAGCGGGGCTGGGGATTCTGGCAACCGTGGCCAGCATTCTCAGCAAAGACTACCAACGGCGGCGCATCCTGGCTTTTTTGGATCCCTGGGGCAATGCCCAAGGGGATGGCTACCAGTTGGTGCAAAGCCTGTTGGCCATTGGCTCTGGCGGCCTGTGGGGCAAGGGGTATGGCCTTTCCCAGCAAAAGCTGTTTTATCTGCCCATCCAATACACCGACTTCATCTTCTCGGTGTACGCAGAGGAGTTCGGCTTGGCCGGATCCCTGTTCTTTCTGGGGCTACTGACCTTCTATACCCTGCTGGGCTGGCGGGTGATGGGTCGCTGCCGAGAGTTGCCCATTCGCCTGGTAGCCTGCGGCTGCCTGATGTTTTTGGTGGGGCAGTCGCTAATGAATATCGGCGTGGTCACCGGGATCCTGCCCACCACAGGTGTGCCCCTGCCTTTGTTCAGCCATGGCGGCAGCTCTATTTTGGCAGGGCTGATCACAGCAGGATTGTTGGTGCGGGCAGCCCGCGAAGCAGGATGAAGGGATCCCTTCACCTAAGCCGCAAGCCCAGATGGGCAGGGAGCTCTATTTGAGATTTCCTAGTGGTTGATCTCTGCTTTAGTCCGGTTTCTCAATGCAGCACAACCCAAAGCCGATTGATACTGAGCCTAAATCCAGCCCATCTCATCCAAAACAAGGGTAAATACGGTCGCGCAACAGGCCACCCACAGCGACACATGAGCCGGCTGACCGTGGGCAATGCAAACACCGGCTGCCACTACAGCGCCCGCAGCAGCAGAAAAGGTGCGGCCTGCCCAATTGCCTTTAGAGGGCTTATCAGAAGAATTGAATTTGTTAAACATTTTTACAGCGGAAAGAGGATACAAAAGGAACACATCCCACAGCAAACTGCCTCAGATTATCACCCTCTAGCTCGACTCAAGAAGGATCCAAGGCCATTCTCAACATTTCTTCGCCTATACTTCAATCTTTCGTAAAATCGCGCTGAGATGCTCGTAATCGTCCCGCAACAGCGAGCTTAACTGCCGACCTGCCTGTAAAAGCCAGTTGCGATCCCAGTTCAGGATTCGGTAAGTCTGGCGAATCACGGCAGCCACCAGCTCATCGGTCGGGATCCCGTTGACCCGTAGCAGAGTACGCAAAAACTCGAAAGAGCGGCAAAACTCCCTGACCTCTGTATCGGAGCAGAGATAAACTGGCTGGTGAATCTGGGGAGGGCGTGGCGGCAGGTACTGGTAGACCCGCCCCCCACTGACAAAGCCGACAATGGCCGCGCGGAAATCGGTGCGCAACATGGCGAAAATTTGAGGCTGCTGCTCCCGCAACTCCTCAGGGGAGAGACCCAAAGCTCGGGTGCGGTGAATCGTGTCGATGGGCGCAATGGCGGCATAGCAAACCACTCCATAGATCGGGTTGCCGGTCTCCTCGTCTTGGGAGCGCGTCCAACTGCCGAGAGCAGGCATGGGCGGGAAGGTCAAGCGTTCCGGCTCGAAGCACTGGGCCACAAAGGTTGTGGTGTTGGCCTCCACCACTTCTGCAAAAGCAGCGGCGGGCTGGGGGGAGGTGGCCTTGGCTCTCATCGTTGTTTTGGACTTCTCAAGGGTTGCTGCTATAAAGGTTGGCAAACAGAGGTAGAACCCAGACCTTCAGGCCAGTAGAGAGATGGGATCTTTCCGGTTTTAAGACTTGTGAAGATAGAGGGGATCCACTCAGCCAATATTTTGCCCTTTTTACAAGGTTTTTCTCGTTCCCGGACGGCGAATCGGCAACCCAGCAGCTGATGAGATCCCTATTGCTAAGAAAGTTAGCCGACTTTGGAGATGCCTGTGTAATATATTTTTTCACACACTCCCGTGCAAATTGGCCATTCTGGGTATTAGCCATCCTAAGTATTGAGCAGTTGGCGAGCGGAGGGAGAAACCATGAATGCTCAGCAACGTGGCCAAATCATCGCTTCGGAGTGGATGATCGACAGCCAAAACCCGGTACACTCCATTTCTCGGCTCAAGCGTCGGGCGACCTATTCGGATGTAACCCTCTGGTGGTTGGTGGTGCAGCTAAACCTGATGGAACAGAACTCCATTCGTACCGATCACCGCTAGGATTGGCAGCCCAAGAACAATCAACCATCGGAAAATCCCAGCCCAGGAGCATCCCCAATCCCAAATCCAACCTTAAAACTTAAAAGAAGCTTAAAAAACAAAAAGAAGAGCTGAAGGTTGAGTCGAGTTGCTCCTCGAACACCAGCTCTTCTGGGCTAATTGAGGGATAGAGAACAACCGAGGTCTTGACCCCGTTTCAATCTTCCAGGGTCAGAGCCGCCACCTGGGCCGGTTGCACCGGCAAGAAAGGCCGCTGCACAATTTCAGTTGCCAACACACTGCGCAACTGAGCAGCTACCGCCACCGTCGTAACATCGTAGGTTTGGGTAGCCAGCCGCGGGTAGAGGCCAATGCCGAGAATCGGCAACAGCAGACAGAGAGCCACCGCCATTTCTCGCGGGCGCAGATCCCCCAGGTAGTCTTCCAACACCAAGCCGGGATCCTGAGCCCCGTAGAACACCTGCCGCAGCATAGAGAGCAAGTAAATGGGCGTCAGAATAATGCCCACTGCCGCCAGCAGAGCAATTCCTGCCTTGAAGGTCGGCGCATAGGCATCGCTGGTGATCAAGCCCAAGAACACCGTCAGCTCACCCACAAATCCGCTCATCCCGGGTAGCGCCAACGAGGCCAGGGATCCTGCTGTAAACAGGGCAAAAGCCTTTGGCATTTGCTTGGCCAACCCGCCCAACTTGTCGAGGGCAAGGGTATGGGTGCGCTCGTAGGTGATCCCTGTCAGGAAGAACAAAACTGCAGCGATCAGACCGTGGGAGATCATTTGCAAGAGGGCGCCGTTGATGCCCAACTCCGTGAAGGCAGAGATCCCGATCAACACAAAGCCCATATGGGCAATGGACGAATAGGCCAAGCGCCGCTTGAGGTGGTTTTGCCCAAAGGCGGCCAGCGCCCCGTAGATGATGTTCACCGTGCCCAACACCGCCAGCACCGGGGCAAAGTACACATGGGCCTCCGACAAGATGCCCACGTTCAGGCGGATGAGGCCGTAGCCCCCCATCTTGAGCAGCACCCCGGCCAGGATCATGGAAATGGGCGCCGAGGCTTCGCTATGAGCATCCGGCAGCCAGGTGTGAACTGGAAAAATCGGCAGCTTCACCCCAAAGGCAATCAGGAAAGCCGCATACACCAAGATCTGCAGTGCCAGCGGGTAGGATTTTGCGCTCAGCTCTGCCATCTCCAAGCTAAAGCCCTCGCCGTAGAAGGCCATCGCCAGGGATCCCACCAGAATAAAAATAGAGGCGGCAGCGGTGTAGAGGATGAACTTGGTGGCGGCGTACTGGCGCTGCGGCCCACCCCAAATGGCAATCAGCAGATAGACCGGCACCAGCTCGATCTCCCACATCAAGAAGAACAGGAGCAGATCCTGCGCCAGGAACACGCCCACCTGGGCGCCGTACATCAGCAGCAGCAGGAAGAAAAACAAACGCGGCTTGTGGGTGAGATTCCAAGCCGCCCCGATCGACAGGGTCGTAATCAAGCCCGAGAGCAACACCAGCGGAAAGGACAGGCCATCCACCGCCAGCGACCAGTGAAACCCGATCTGGGGCACCCAGGCGTAGCGCTCCGCCAGTTGCAGCGAAAAATCCTGCAGGTCGTAGTGCCGCGCAAAGACATAGACCATCAGACCCAAATCAAAAGCCCCCACAGCGAGGGCATACCAACGCGCCCAACGGCTCTGAGGGATCAAAGGGATCCCAAAGGCTGCCAGCAGCGGCAAGAGCACCAGGGCCGACAGCCAAGGAAACTCAAGAGGATTGCTCATGACCAGGAATAAATACTCATGCTCAATACCTCAATGATATGAAGCTATGTAAACAAATGGGAAGTGATATTTACAAAAAAGGCTGCTCTATTGCGCAGATCTCTGGAAGGGTTTCCCGATGTTAAGCATTGAGGATCCTCGAGGGTTGCTGGGCTCAGGTGGGTCGCTGATGCCTTCACACCCTTTTCGGGGTCGGCAGGATCCCTCAGCTCAAAAGAGCCAGCCCTGCCTGTAATCCGTCGGAACAGGCTGGAAACAGATCGGCGGCCTTTTGTGGCTGGGGTTTGCCCTGGATCTATTCGTCTTCGGCAAACACAAAGCGATGTAGCTCGTCCAGGGTGGGCTCTGGGCTTTCGAGGGCAAAGGTTACCGCATCTTCAATCGCAGCGCCAACCTCGGCGTGGATGGCCTGAAAGTCTGCCTCGGTCATCAAGTTGTGTTCCAATGCGTAGCGTTCCAGTCGTTGGATGGGATCCCGCTGCCGCCAGAACTCTTTTTCTTCCGGGCTGCGCAGCTCGTCAGGATCGGCGAGGGAATGGCCCCGGAAACGATAGGTGATGCACTCCAGCAGGGTGGGGCCTTCGCCGGCGCGGGCCCGGGCAATAGCTTGTTGGGCAGCCTCTCGCACCGCCAGCACGTCCATGCCGTCCACTTGGTAGCCGGGCATGCCAAAAGCAGGGCCCTTGAGGTAGATGTTGGTTACTGAAGTGGCCCGTTTGTGGGCCATGCCGATAGCCCAGAAGTTGTTTTCCACCACATAGAGGATGGGCAACTTCCAGAGGGCGGCCATGTTGAGACACTCGTAGAACTGGCCGTTGTTGCAGGCTCCATCCCCAAAGAAGCAGGCTGTCACCTGGTCGGTGCCGCGGTACTTGGCCGAAAAGGCCGCCCCTGTGGCCACCGGGATCCCCTCGGCCACAAAGGCATAGCCGCCCAAAAAGTTGTGCTCCGCCGAGAACAGGTGCATCGAGCCGCCGCGGCCCTTGCTGCAGCCGGTGGCCTTTCCGAACAGCTCCGCCATCACCGCCCGCGGGGGGATCCCGGCGCTGAGGGCATGCACGTGATCCCGGTAGGTGCTGCACACGTAGTCGGTGGGCTTGAGCGCCTTGATCACCCCCGTGGAAACAGCCTCTTGGCCGTTGTACAGGTGCACAAAGCCGAACATCTTGCCCTTGTAGTACATCTCGGCGCACTTGTCCTCAAACAGGCGGCCCAGCACCATGTCTTCATAGAGAAGGCGAGCCTCTTGGGCAGAAATGCGAGCAGTCGTAGAGCGAGAAGTAAGTTCTTGAACCATGCTGCAGTGCAACGAGTCAGGAATGTCCTAGGCGGTCAGCAGTGAGCTTTGCAGTTTGCCTATTATCTCATGCTCAAGGATCGCTTGTTGGGATTTGCCTGCCACCTTGCCCGTAAGTTCCACCCTGTAGGGCCAAGGGCAGTTGTTTGAGATCCAGGAGAGTTAAACTGAAGGGCTAGGGCAAGAGGCGTTTCCATTTTGCAGCAGCCGCATCAAGACTTCGTCGCGCAGACGCGAATCCCGAACACCAAGAGCGCAAGGATGAGGGCTTCTTCTGCCTTCGGATCGGACTTCGACCTGGAGCCGCGGGCAAGAGATATTTGGCCAACCAACGTGACGGGGTGCGCCTATGGGAGCCCGTTGGGTTAGCGGTTTTGCGGCGGTGCTGTTTGCCCTGACGGTCACCCTGCTAGGGGGCTGGTACTTCACGGCGGCCATGGGGCTAATCGTCTTTCTGGCCCAACTGGAGTTCTTTCGCTTGGTGCAGGCCAAGGGCAATGCACCGGCCATGCGCACCACCATGTTTTCCAGCCAAGTGCTGGTGATTTTGCAGCAGGTTAAGCCGGAGTGGACCAGCCCTGCTTTTATCGTGGCCGGTTCTGTGATCTGCTTTTATCTGCTTTTTAAGCCCAAGCTGGCCACCATCGCCGACATTGCCACCTCGATTTTGGGATTGTTTTACTGCGCGCTGTTGCCCAGCTTCTGGATTCGGGTCAGGGCTTTGTCTTTTTCCCAAGGACTGGGGGAAGGGCTGTGGATTACGCTGTTGGCTATTGGCTGTGTCATTGCTGCCGATGTAGCGGCCTACCTCTGTGGGCGGGCCTTTGGGCGCACCAAGCTCTCCCTCCTCAGCCCAAAAAAAACGGTGGAAGGGGCCGTGGCCGGGGTCGCAGCCAGCGTGGCCCTGGCCATGGCCGGAGCCTACTATCTGAACTGGCCCTGGCGCTGGTGGAGCGGCAGCGTGCTGGGGTTTTTGATTGGGCTAACGAGCCTGTTGGGCGACCTAACGGAATCGCTGATGAAGCGGGATGCCGGTGTCAAAGACTCCGGGGATCTCATCCCCGGCCACGGCGGCATTTTGGATCGGGGCGATAGCTACGTCTTTACCGGACCTCTAGTGTTTTACTTTATGGAATGCCTGGAATGGCTCAACGCCTATTTCAGCCGATAATTGCGATAATTCCCACCCCAGCCAAGAAGGTTCTAGACACAAGTTTGCCTTTAGAAGGTTGGACAATCTGTGCGCAATCCTCGTAGGAATGGTACGACCAAAGCTACCCTTGGAACGGAGAAATCTCTGGTCTTTTGGCTCTTCAGCTATCTCGTTCCCCAACTTTCTCTTGCTGCACTTCTAAGATGACCTGCCTGACATTTTCCAGACAGCAAAACCCCTGGGGGTTGTTGACCTGGCAGCCACAGCGCCTGGCTTTGATGTGGGCGGCAATCTCGGCAAGAATGGCCTGGGGCGTTTTGGATCCCTTCAGCTCTTGCCGGATGCGCCGGCGCGTCCATCCAAAACAGTAGCAGACGGGCACGTCCTCGCCACTTTCTTTTTGAAAGACTGGAACCTTGAGGTCGTCAACCCCAAAGCTTTGACCTTGCTCGGAAAAATAAACAACAGGACAAACGGGATCCCGACAAAACGCATAGCTGCTGTCCGCATCCAGTCGTGCCAAAGCTGGAGGGGACAGCAGGCTCTTCAGAGTAATCAGTTGAATCGGGATCCCTTGCTCCCCACTTTTTGGGCATAAGGGCTGCCAAGCATTAGCAAAAAATGGTGCAAGGGGTTCTCTTGTCATGAGTTATCGAGCTGTTGTTGAAAGATAGTGCAAGAAGAACTTTTCTCTTGCTCAGAAAACTTTTGTTGACACTTTTCAATGAGTGTCGACAACTCCCCTTTGAGTTCCTGCAGATGGGCAAGCGATTCATCAGTTTGTCTTTGCTTTTCGCTTGGCTCTATGGGCATCTGCCAACAGGGAAGGACCTGCCCACTGTCCTGAAGCAGTAGCGATTCTTTGAACTCGCCCGGTATGTGTAAGGCCCTCAATTTAAAATTGCCTGGCATTCGGGCCGCTCCAAAAACACTTCTGGCAAAATGGAATCCCCAAAGTACCCTGGCGGCGCAATCACTATGGCAAACCCCTTCAGATTCAACTCGGTTTCGTCGTAAACCACCAGTTGGCTGAAACCGGCGGCAGGATCCCCCTCCATATCGAGAATGCGGGCTTTTCGCTGGATAATCCAAGGGGTCTCCCCTTCTAGTTCAGAAGGGGCCAGAGGGCGATCTAGGCCAAACACGAACTCTCCACTTCGACCCACAAGAGTCCACTCTAAGCTATTGAGCTTCTCTGTACCTGCGAAGCAAAAGGCGTAATCGCTGTACGGAACAAAATACAGTCCTACCAGCCGGGATTTTTCATCAGGGTGGCTGCGGGCACTCAAGCAAGCCTCAAAACCCAGTAGAGAGGCTGGATCGACGGGCTGCCCATAACAAAGCAGGATGTCGTCTTTTGAGTGTTTCCACCACTCTTGTTGCGCGAAGGCAGGGATCCTACCGGATAAAGCCATTAGAACCATCAGGGCCGTTGCCGCCAATGATCTGTACATAGAGCCGCATCTGAACGCTGAGGATAGCAGTACCTTAGCCCAAAGCGCCTTTCTGCTGGGTGATCGGGATCAGCCTTACCCATCCCCAAAGGGCAAGGGGTTAGACTGCTACTCTATAAAGTGATTCATCCTTCTCAACCGTTGGCCTATTCTCCCCATGACTGCTGCACCTGCCCTCGCCCATCTGCCCAGCCAGTACAACCCCTTTGACACCGAGCCGAAGTGGCAGCGCTTTTGGGAGGAAAAGGGGTTCTACGTAGCGGATCCCAAGGCGCCGGGAGAAGCCTTCAGCATGGTGCTGCCCCCGCCCAACGTCACCGGCAGCCTACACATGGGCCATGCCTTTGCCTTTACCCTGCCGGATGTGGTGGTGCGCTACAAGCGCATGCGCGGCTACAACGTCCTCTGGCTGCCCGGTACGGATCATGCCAGCATTGCCGTGCACACCATCCTGGAAAACCAACTGCGCCAGGAGGGCAAGAGCCGCTTTGACCTGGGCCGCGAGGCTTTTCTGGAGCGGGCCTGGGCCTGGAAGGAGCAATCCCAGGGCACCATCAAAAGCCAACTGCGGCGCCTGGGCCTGTCGCTGGACTGGACGCGGGATCGCTTTACTCTCGATGAGGGGCTGAGCCGGGCAGTTACGGAAGCCTTTGTCCGCCTCTACGAAGCAGGGCTAATTTACCGGGGTGAGTATTTGGTCAACTGGTGTCCGGCCACCCAGTCGGCAGTCTCCGACATTGAGGTGGACAACAAAGAGGTCAAGGGCCACCTCTGGCATTTCCGCTATCCCTTGGCCGCGGATCCCAACCAGTACCTGGTGGTGGCCACCACCCGCCCCGAGACGATGCTGGGGGATACAGCCGTGGCGGTCCACCCGCAAGACGAGCGCTACCGCCATCTCATTGGCCAGTTTGTGCGGCTGCCCATCAAGGATCGCCTTATCCCCATCATCGCCGACGAGTACGTGGATCCCTCCTTTGGCTCCGGCTGTGTCAAAGTTACCCCAGCCCACGATCCCAACGACTTTGAGATGGGCCGTCGCCACCAGTTGCCCTTTATCAACATTCTCAACAAGGACGGCACCCTCAACGAGAACGGGGATCCCTTCACCGGTCTGGATCGCTTTGTCGCCCGCGAGAAGGTGGTGCAGTGGTTTGCCGAGCACGGTCTGCTGGAGAAGGTGGAAGAGTACACCCACAGCGTGCCCTACAGCGACCGCGGGGGCGTGCCCATCGAGCCGCTGCTCTCCATTCAATGGTTTTGCGATGTCTCGGGGATGGGGGCCCGCTGCTTGCAGGAGGAGCGGGAACACCACAACCCCCGCTTTATTCCGGAGCGCTGGACCAAGGTTTACACCGGCTGGCTGGAGAAGCTGCGCCCCTGGTGCATCTCGCGGCAACTGTGGTGGGGGCACCAGATCCCGGCCTGGTATCCGGTCATCGACGGTCAGATCCCTGAGGATCCCCAGGCTTTTGTGGTGGCCCGCAATGCCGAAGAGGCCTGGGCTAAGGCACGGGAGAAGTTTGGCCCGGCCCTCGAGCGGCTGGAGCGGGATCCCGATGTGTTGGACACCTGGTTTAGCTCCGCTCTGTGGCCTTTTTCCACGCTGGGCTGGCCGGAAGAGACAGAGGACTTCAAGCGCTACTACCCCAATTCCCTCATGTCCACGGGCTTCGACATCATCTTTTTCTGGGTGGCCCGCATGGCCATGATGGGAGTGCAGTTTACCGGCCAGATCCCCTTCAAGGATGTCTACATCAACGGCCTGGTGCGGGACGAGCAGGGGGCGAAAATGTCCAAGTCCAAGGGCAACGGCATCGATCCCATCGAGCTTTTGGACAAATACGGCACCGACGCCCTGCGCTACGCTTTGGTTAAAGAAGTGGTGGGGGCAGGGCAGGATATCCGCCTGGCCTACGACCGCAAGACCGGCGAGAGCGCCAGCGTGGAAGCAGCCCGCAACTTCGCCAACAAGATCTGGAACGCCTCCCGCTTTGTGCTCCTGAACCTGGAGGGGCAGACCCCCGCCCAACTGGGATCCCCTGCCCCCGCAGCGCTGGAGCTGGCCGATCGCTGGATCCTGTCGCGGCTGCACTCCACGGCCACCCAGGTTATCGAAGAGCTGGAAGCCTACGGCCTGGGCGAGGGGGCGCGGCTCTTGTATTCCCTGATTTGGGATGACTTCTGCGACTGGTACATCGAGCTGGCCAAGCCGCGGCTGCGGGGAGAAGACCCGACCTCCAAGCGCACGGCACAGCAGGTGTTGGCCACTGTGCTGGAGACCATCCTCCGGCTGCTGCACCCCTGGATGCCCCACGTCACCGAAGAAGTCTGGCAGCTCCTCACCCAGGCCAACCAAGCCACCTCCATCTCCGTCCAGCCCTATCCCGCCCCTGACCCTAACTGGGTTGACCCTCAACTGGAGCGGGAGTTCGGCCTGGTGATCCAGACCATCAGCAGCTTGCGCAACCTGCGGGCAGAGGCTGGCCTTAAGCCCCATCAAACCATCACGGCTCTGCTGGTTACCGAGGATCCCGACGAGCAGCGGATCCTCACCGCCGCTCAAGCCTACATCCGCGATCTGGCCAAGGCCGAGTCCCTAGAAATTACGGGATCCCTGGCCACGGAGCCCAAGCAGGTGGCGGCTGCCGTAGTGGGCACGGTGCAGGTGCTGGTGCCCTTGGCGGGGCTGGTGGATGTGGAGGCGCTGCGGGCTAAAGTGCAAAAAGATCTGGCCAAGCTGGAAAAAGAGGCTCAAGGGATCCGCGCCCGCCTGGAGAACCCCAGTTTCCTCAGTCGGGCCAACCCGGAAGTGGTGCAGGCTAGCCGCGAGCAACTGGCGGAGCTGGAGGCCCAGATGCAGCTCTTGCAAGCCCGCCTGGAAAAGTTGGGCTAGGGCAACGGGGAGCGCTCTCCTTTGGGGCTCTTGACCTGGGCAGCCGAATAGCACCGGCTATTTTGCTATTTTTGTGCAAGGGGAGTGACCATCCCCCATCTCTGTGTTATGATGAAAATTAACTCGAGATAAATGTCGGTTGTAGCGTTCGGTTCTTCTGGTCTTGACGGGTTTTCACGTTTTGTATTGGCAGACGGCTCTCCGAATATCTCGCCCTTTGTTCCTCTCTCTTTCGGAGATCGTCGATGTCGATTTATGTAGGCAACCTTTCCTTTAAGGTGACAGAAGCGGATTTGACCGCTGTTTTTGCCGAGTACGGTTCTGTGAAGCGGGTGCAGATCCCCACCGACCGGGAGACGGGTCGCATCCGCGGTTTTGGGTTTGTGGAAATGAGTTCTGAGGCCGAAGAGCAGGCTGCTATTGCCGCTCTGGATGGCGCAGAATGGATGGGCCGCGACCTCAAGGTCAACAAGGCTCGTCCGCGGGAAGAACGCCCCACCTCAGGCTTCCGCTCTGGTAACGCCAACGGCGGCGAGCGGCGGCGCAACTTCCAATCTCGCTATTAGAACGCCTGCTGAGGCTTCTCGGTTTGAGTTTGCCCCTCACCCCCGGCCCCTCTCCCAGAGCGTCCCTCACCCCCGTCCCCTCTCCCTGAGGGAGAGGGGGGCTAGGGATTGAGGCGGCGAGCTTTCCCTTGCAATTCGGTAGCGACTTTTAGGCCGGCGGTTTGTCCGGCCAGGGATCCGTGAGGTCGGCAGCTAGGGGATCCCAGTCCCAACCCCAGTCGCGGGCGATGGCCTGCGTAAGGCCCAACTGGCCAGAGCCCGGGTAGCGGGCCAGGGCTAGCAGGAGATCCACCAGTTGCTCGCCAGTGGGGGTGCGGCCAAAGATGTGCAGTCCATCTCGGATCTGGGATTCCTTGAGCTCGCAGAGGTAGCCATCGAGGCGGCCCCAGTCTTCTTCCTTATCCAGGTTGAACTGCAAGTCGATGTGCTCTCGGCAGGCAAGCTCCTGGATCTGGGCGCGGATCAGCGGGCAGCGCCCAGGATCCATCTGCTGGGCCTCGTAGTACTCGTCCATCAGCCGCTCCAGTTCCGCCAAGGGCCCGTAGAGCTCGGCGCGGGTTAAGGGCGGGGTGAGGTGGTCGAGGATGACAGCCTGAGCCCGCCGCTTGGCCTGGGATCCCTCGCCAGGATCGTTGACGATGAAGGGGTAGAAGTGGGGCAGAGGCCCCAAGGCTATTTCTGGGTAGCAGGTGGCTGAAAGGGCGGATCCCTTGCCAGGCAGCCACTCTAGGTTGCCGTGCTTGCCCACATGCACCACCGCCTGCACGCCAAACGCTTGCCGCAGCCACAGGTAAAAGGCGAGGTACTCGTGGGGCGGCGCCAGATCCGGGGCATGGTAGTTCAAAGCAGGATCCTGGTCGTAGCCCCGCGGCGGCTGGAGGCCGACAAAAACATGCTCCAACTGCAGGCCGACAATGGGGATGTCGTGGGCGGGCGGATCCCCCCACTGCCGCACTAGATTGTCCTGGACGGCGGCGGGCAACTGGGCAAACCACTCCCGGTAGAGGGCAGCCGGCAGCACCTGCCGCGCCGGGCGTAGGGATCCCAGCGGATCATAGGTTTGGCCCTGGGTTAGCCAGCGGATGAGCTCATCTCCGCTCTGGGGCAGTGGACAGGCGCGGTAGTCGGCTTGCGCCAGGGCCTTGAGGATCTCGACGCAGCTTGCCGGTGTATCCAACCCTACCCCATTGGCCAGCCGTCCATCCCGGCTGGGGTAGTTGGCCAAAATCAAGGCTAGACGGCGCTGGTTGGCAGGAGTGCGCCGCAGCTTTACCCAGTTGGCCGCCAGCTCGGCCACAAACGCCACCCGATCCGGCACAGCCTCATAGGCCATGATCTCCGTCTGCAGGCGGGGATCCCACTGTTGAACCGTCTTGAACGAGATGGCGCGGCTGAGGATGCGGCCGTCCACCTCCGGCAGCACCACGTTCATGGCCAGATCCCGCGCCCCCAAGCCCCGAGTGGAGTTCTCCCAGCGCTCCCGCGACCCACTGCTCAAGACCACCTGCACAACCGGCACATCCAGCTCCTGCCAGAGGCGGACATCGGGCTGCTCGCTCTCCAGGCGGGCCAGGGAAAAGCTGGTGGTGTTCAACAAAAGTTCAATTTGGCCGCCGAAGTGCTCCCGGATGGCCTGCGGCAAGTCCGGTTCCTGCAGGCCATAGGTGTACAGACACAGCGGCTGCAACCCCCGCTCCTGCAGGGCGTTGGCCAGGGCATCTATTGGCTGCGTATTCCCCGCCAAAACATGGGCCCGGTAGAGCAGGATCCCTACCTTGGGGGCCTGGGGATCCCTGAGGGGGGATAGGGGGGGATGGTAGATCCCCAGCCGGGGCAGCACCTGCGGCTCTGGCACGGCGTACTCCTGTCCCAGAAACTCCCTGGCCAAGAATTTCAAGCAAGCCGCCACATTGGCTGCCCCTCCTTCCAGCCAGTACTGCCACACCCGGTCTGCCACTGTCAGGGGCACGGTGGAGTGGCTAACCAAATCCCAATCGGGGCGGTCATCCCCAGGGATCACAATCAGGGTGGCTCCCGCTGCTGCCGCTACCTCTTTGGCCACCTCCAGACCATAGCTCCAGTAGGCCCTTCCCCCCAACAGGCGCAGGAGCACCACCTGAGCTTGCCGCAACACCTTCTCGGCGTAGTCGTCGATGCTGAGAGGCTGTTGCAACTGCAAGAGGTTAGCCGCCCGCACCGCCGGGAAATCAGCCGGCACCAAGCGCATGGCTGCGCTCAAGGCTGTCAGATCCGTGTCGGCTGCCGACAGGACAACGATGGGCGCAGGATCCTGCTCCAGGAAAATGACCCCACCTTGGGAAGGATCCCATCCCCCCGGCAAAGCAGCTATCCGGTGCATAGAGCCAGCGCCAGGCGCCCCGCCATCTCCTTGAGACTACACAGAAGGATAGCTTGGTAGCCCCGCACTTGCGTGGGGAGCGGAAAAGCTCGTAATTGCCAAGGGTATACTTGCCGAAAAGGCGTACCGTTCCCAGGCCAGCAGCTAATCACGGTGAAAAAAACCGACTGGTGCAGGCGTCCGAGACGCGAGAGGACGCCGTCCTGCTGACGCGAGCAGGGCTTTTCCTGAGGGGACTGTCTAGAGGCGTCTTGACAGCGCCTGTTTGAACTACGTGAGAACCCTACGCCTTGAGGCGGTGGGGGTGTCAATCTAACGGCCGTACTTGAGCACAAAGACATCTTTCAGACCAGCATGGGGCTCTCCGGCGAGGGATCCCCAGGTTACACCTACCACCCCGAGGGTGCCCTCTTGGTCTAGCGCCATGGCCTGGATCCAGTCGAAGTCGGCGCTGCCGAACTGGTGGCGCCAGAGCTCGCCGCCGTTGGTATCGTAGAGGCGGACAAAGGCATCGCTGCGACTTGCAGGGATCCCCTGGGTGGATCCTGCCACCCAGACCCTTCCGAGCCTATCCACGGCAATGGCCAGAGGGCGCTCCCCTTGCGCGCCGTCCCATTGGCGGCTCCAGAGCTCGTTGCCGTAGGGATCATACTGCCGCACAAAGACACTGTACCCCTGGAGCAAGGCCTGGCCAGCAGGAGCCTCTTGGGTATAGCCCGCCACCCAAACATTTCCCTCCTCTCCCACAGCGATGGCAAGAGTGCCGTCGCCCCCTTTGTTGGAAAACTGGCGCAGCCAAACCTGGTTGCCGCTGGGATCATACTGGCCGACAAAGCCGCCAGCCCTTGTGCGGTCGCGGACGAATCCGGCTATCCAGAGATTTCCTGCCCCATCGGCGGCCAGGGCAGTGACCTGGGCCCCTAGCTCGCGGACCCAGAGCGGTTTGCCGTCAGCGTTGTATTGGCGCACAAAGCTCTTGCCTCCGCTATTCCCGGTTACCCAGACATTGCCCTTGCCATCCACGGCAATGGCAGTGACCTGGTCAGGCTCAGCACCGCCCAACTGCTGCGTCCAGAGCTCCCGACCCTGGGGATCGTGCTTACGCAGGAAGATGTCTTTTGCGCCGGCATTGCTGTAGCCAGGGAAAGCGCCGTAGGTCACTCCTGCCACCCAGGTGTTCCCTCTCCTGTCCACTGCCACCGCCACAACTTCGTCTAAAGCAGGGGTGCCCAACTGCCGTGTCCAGAGCTCTCGGCCCCAGGCATTGTACTTGCGCAAGAAACCATCGCCACCCCCTGCCGAGCTTTGGCCCAAAAAGCTTCCCTCCGTTACCCCCGCCACCCAAATATTTCCCTTTCCATCAATTGCGATGGCGCGAGCCTCGTCAGAGGAAGGGGTGCCAAACTGGCGCAGCCAAGGGCTGGGACTACAGCCAAAACCTAAACCGAAAAAAGCTAAGACACCCAGAACTGCTCTAGCCAGTGCCTGTCTCCTGCTCATAGGCCCTCTTTTGGGGGCACTGGGCAAAGCATAGCAAGGGCTCTCCCCTGGCTATCGCGAGGGATAAGCCCCCGCCTCTTCTCCAGCAGCAGCACAGGATCCCTAGGCAACCTGAGGCATTGCTTCAGGGCTGGCCAGGCGCGGCGAAAACTGCAGCGCTGCCTGCACAAAGGCCTGAAACAGGCGAAAATGCTCAGCCTCTTCAAAGGTGAACTCGGGGTGCCACTGCACGGCAATGGCCCAGGGATGGGTTTCGTGCTCGATGGCCTCGATGAGCTCGTCGGGAGAACAGGCAGCCAAACGCCAGCCCGCCGGCACCCCCCAAACAGCCTGGTGGTGCCAAGAGACTACGGAGATTGCGTCGACGCCGACAATTTGCTGCAGGCGGGTGGAGCGGATGAGGCTGACGCTGTGGCGAACGGGCTTGCGATCGGCGGGGTTGAAATGATCCAGCTCGTCGTACACGTCGGGCACATGGGGGATCAGCTTGCCGCCGCTGACCACGTTCAGCAACTGCATCCCTCGACAAATGCCCAAGACCGGGATCCCTTGCGCCAGCGCGGCTGCCGCCAAGGCCATCTCAAAGCGATCCCGCTCGGCGCTGACGTGACGCACCTGGGGATGTTGGGGATCCTCTCCGTAGGTGCTGGGGCAAAGGTCGCCGCCTCCTGTCAACACCAGCCCATCTACCGCAGCCAGCAGCGCTTGTGGCTCACTTTCGCCTGGGGGAAAAAGAACGGGGATCCCGCCAGCAGCGCGAAGGGCATCCACATAGCGGCCCGGCGCCACAAAATCTCCCTGGCCGTTGCGGCTGGGGGTAGTAACGCCGATGAGGGGCCGATTTACAAAAGAGGGTGTCCGGTTCATTCCTCTACACTACATTGACAACAAAGCTGAGAAAGTACCGCTCGCCACCATAAACCTTGACAACTCTGGCTGACTGGGGGCAACCGGTATACCCCCTGTCCTAACTTCCACCACGATAACCGTAAAAGTAGCCGGAAGCACACTAGGCAAATCCAGAGCCGCCCACAGTAAAACAGGGTAGGGTTCGAGGGATCCCGACGTGCGTTTTGATACTTATGACCCAGGTGAAGGTTTTTACGATGAGCTGTTTGTGGGGCGCGGTCGGCCTCGCCCTGAGGCGATCCCGCTGATTGAGCGCCTGCATTCGCTGGGAGAAGGAGAGCTGCAGCAGCGGCAAGCGGCGGCCCAGGCAGCCCTCTTTCAGATGGGGGTAACCTTCAACGTCTATGGCGACAGCCAGGGCACGGAGCGGATTTTCCCCTTCGACATCATTCCCCGCATCGTCTCAGCCTCTGAGTGGCAGCGGCTGGAGCAGGGCCTGAAGCAGCGCATCCATGCCCTGAACCTGTTTATCGACGACGTCTATCACGACCAGAAGATCCTCAAGGATGGGGTGATCCCTGCTGAGCTGGTCGAGACGGCCAAAGGATTCCTGCGGCCTTGTATTGGGCTCAACCCGCCGGGGAGAATTTGGTGCCACGTCACCGGCACCGACCTGGTGCGGGATCGGGACGGGACTTGGTACGTGCTGGAAGACAACCTGCGCTGCCCCTCGGGCATTTCCTATGTGCTGGAAAACCGGCGGGTGATGAAAAGCACCTTTCCCTCGCTGTTTAACACGATGGGGATCCGCCCGGTGGACGACTACCCCAGCCACTTGTTGGATACCCTCCTCAATCTGACGCCGCCGCACCTGGCCAACCCGACAGTGGTGGTGCTCACCCCCGGCATCTACAACTCCGCCTACTTCGAGCATTCTTTTCTGGCCCAGCAGATGGGGGTGGAGCTGGTGGAAGGACGGGATTTGGTGGTGGCCGATGGCTATTTGCAGATGCGCACCACCAAGGGCCTGCAACGGGTGGATGTAATCTACCGCCGCATCGACGATGACTTCATCGATCCGCTGGTCTTTCGCCCCGATTCCCTCTTGGGGGTACCCGGCCTGTTTGAGGTCTATCGCTCGGGTCGGCTGGCAATTGCCAATGCCTTGGGGACAGGAGTGGCAGACGATAAGGTCATCTACGCCTATGTGCCCCAGATGATCCGCTACTACCTGGGAGAAGAAGCGATTTTGCCCAATGTGCCCACCTACTTGTGTTGGGATCCCAAGGATCAAGCTTATGTGCTGGAGAACCTGGACAAGTTGGTGGTGAAGGCGGCCAATGAGTCGGGCGGCTACGGCATGCTGATGGGACCGCGGGCCACACCGGAGGAGCGGGCCGCTTTTGCCGAGAAAATCCGCGCCCAGCCCCGCAACTACATCGCCCAGCCCGTTGTGTGTCTTTCCCGCGTGCCCACCCTCGTGGATTGGGGAGAGGGGCTGAGGCTGGAGCCCTGCCATGTGGATCTGCGGCCCTACATCCTCTACGGCAAAGAGATCTACGTTCATCCCGGCGGCCTAACCCGCGTGGCCCTCAAAAAGGGATCCCTAGTGGTCAACTCCTCCCAAGGGGGCGGCAGCAAAGATACCTGGGTGCTCTGCGGGGATCCCCGCTGCTGAAGGGTAGGCTTAGGCCGGAGCAGCAGGGCCCGGCCATCTGGCGAAACGACGGGCGTGTTGCAGCGCCAAATCCACATAGTGCTCGGCGTGGCGGCGCAACTGCTCCACCTCTTGGTCTGTCAGGGTGCGGATGACCTTGGCCGGGATCCCGACTGCCAAAGAGCGGGGCGGCAGCGAGCGGGTGACCACCGCTCCAGCCCCGACCATGCTGCCCGCCCCGATGGTGACTCCGTTGAGGATGACGGCCCCAATCCCCACCAGGGATCCCGCCTCGATGTGGGCGCTGTGGATGACGGCCCGATGGCCGACGGTGACCTCCTCGCCGATGCAGGTCGGCTGCTCCGGATCCCCGTGCAGGATCGCCCCGTCTTGAATGTTGCTGCGGCGGCCAATCACAATCGGCGACAGATCCCCTCGCAAAATGGCCCCGTACCAGATGCTCACCCCTTCCGAGAGCTGCACATCACCAATCAGCGTGGCATTGGCGGCCACAAAGGCTGCCTGGTCGATCCCTCGCGGCTGCTGCTCCAACCCCACTCTCCAACCAGCAACAACTTCCATCAATCCTACCGCCAGTAACGGTGCGGCAATTCCCGGCCTCCCCAGTGCTCTGCACCGCCTTTGCCCCGGCAGCTGACCAGATGCAAGCATACAACAGCCGTGAAAGAGATTAACCCCCCTCTCCCTTTGGGAGAGGGGCCGGGGGTGGTCGCGTGAGCGGCGCGGAGCGCTTGGGCTATCTCTTTGGGAGAGGGGCCGGGGGTGGTCGCGTGAGCGGCGCGGAGCGCTCGGGCTATCTCTTTGGGAGAGGGGCCGGGGGTGGTCGCGTGAGCGGCGCGGAGCGCTTGGGCTATCCCTTTGGGAGAGGGGCCGGGGGTGAGGGGTTTCGGCTAAGCTTGGCGCTGCAGGAGCAGAGGGGGGTCAGCCGTCTGCAAAGGGCGAATGGCAAAGAAACTTTCGTAGATGCAATCGCCAACGTAATTCATTTGCAATTGCAACTTGTCGAGAAATTCGTGTAAGCCCTGCTCCATAATATCGTCAATGGTGAGATAATCCAGCTCAGAGCGCAGCCGTCCCAAAGCCCGCTCACTGGGATCCCGCCAAGTATCAGCAGGGGTTCCAGTAATCTGGTGTAGGGAGCGATCGGCGTGAATGAGACAAAACTGAATGGAGCGGGGAAATTGCCGATCCAAAATCAGGAAAGAGGCCACCTCTCTAGGGTTAATGCGGTGTTGGCGGCTGTATTTTCGATACATTTCATAAGCGCTGGCCGACTTTAGGAGAGCAATCCACTGCAATTCATCCAGGGGCGTGCCCACATCCTGTACAGAAGGCAGCAAAATAAAATACTTAACATCCAGAATGCGAGCCGTTTTGTCGGCCCGTTCCAAAAGGCGGCCGATTTGTCCAAAGTGCCACCCCTCCCCGTGGGTCATGGTGGCATCCATCACCCCAGCAAAGAGATGGCTGGCCAGCTTGACTTCCGTGAAGAAATCGTGGAGCTGGCTCAGATGCGGCCACTGTTGAGCAGCTTCCTTCACCATTAAGTAGAAGCGATTCACCCGCTCCCACATTTCCGAAGAAATGATCTCCCGCACAGAGCGGGCATTTTCCCGTGCCAGCCGCAAGCAGGAAAAAATCGAGTTGGGATAATCCCTATCAAAAGCCAGAAACTGGATCACCGTTTCCTGGGTCGCCTGGCCGTAGCGCTGGTAAAACAGCTCCTGATCCCCAGTGGTGGAGATGATGGGATCCCATTGCTGAGCTGTGCCACTAGGTGAGTCGAGGATGAGGTTTAGGTTGACATCGATAAAACGGGCAATGTTCTCGGCCCGCTCCACGTAGCGGTTGAGCCAGTAGATGGAATCGGCCACGCGACTCAACATGGTGTTGCCTCCTCTGTTGTCCTCAACCCCAACAGACGGAGCAGCCGCCGCAACTCCACCAGCAGCACTCCTGCCACGCCGGTCAGGATCCAGCCCAGCCAGTCCGCCGCCGTGCCCAAGTAGCGCACCTCCACGCGGTGCTCCCCCGGCGGGATCCGCACTTGCAACAGCCCTGGCTCGTTGTATTCAGCAGCTCTGAACCGTCCATCAATTTGTACCCGCCAGGCGGGGTAGTAAAACGTGCGCAAGACTACAGCTTGCTCCTGACCGGTGGGGTTAAGCGCCCGAAAGCGACGGTAGCCGTAGCGCCACTCTTCCACCTGGAGCCGCGCCGCCGGATCCTCTACCTCGCCTTGCCACTGCAGCAGCGGATCCACCTGTGGGGGCGGCATGGGCAGCGTCGCCTGGCGGGGCCGGTATTCCAGCGCATCCACCAGCGCCAGCCCATCGGGAAAGCGCCAGTGCATGTGCAAGAAAGCAATGCCCGGCCGCTCTTGGGGCTCGTTGGGGAACTGCTTGGCTGCAGCGAGTTCTTGAAAAGTTTGGACAAGCGGCGGATCAAAGCCGGCTTTGGACACCAGTTGCAAGCCCTGCCAGGTTTGGACTGCCATGGCCAGGCCGAGCCCCACCAGCAAAGGGAGCCGCCAGCGCTTGTGCCCCCATCCCCACCCAGCTAGAGATCCCACTAGCCAAGGCACGGTTACCGCCGTTACCGCCATCCAGCGCCAGGAGAACTGAATCCGCCGCAGGGGCAAAACCCACTCGTAGAGCCAAGCCAGCAGATCCGTCATCATCAGCAGCGCCACCAGGCTGGCTCCCAAGCTGTAGAGCAGGGTGGCTCTGGCAAGAGATTCGGCAGCACCACTTTCCTGGCAGGAGAAACTCCTCCCCGACCGGCGGGCCAGCCAAAAAACCAGGATCCCAACTCCTCCCAGAACCGCCGCCATCCAAACCCAGTACCCCACCAGGTTGCTCTCAAACCAGTGCTCTGTCCAGCGCGGCTGCAGCTGCATGAGCCCGCTCACCATCAGGCGATGGTGGGGCGTATACTCCTCGGTAAAGTTGACAAAATCCACCTGGACATGCCGCTGATCCCAAAAGGCTGGCAGCAGATAAAACGCCGTCCACCCCAGCCCCAGCCCAAACCCCAGGTAGCAGCGCCCCACCCTGGGCCAGAAGGGATCCCTTCGCCCCAACACCCAAGGCAGAGGCAGCCAAATCAGGGTAAACACCAGCAAGGTGGGCAGGTGGGACAGCGCCAGCAGGCCGTAGCTCAGGGCCAAAGCCGCAACCGGCCAAAGGGCCTGCAACCGGCAGATCGTCTGCAGCGAGGCCCAGAAAATCCAGGGGGAGACGGCAATGGCCCACACTTCCCCTATGGCTCCCCGTTGGTAGATATCCACCAGCCAATAGGGGCCGGCCATGCTCAGCAGGGCCAAGACCAGCGCCAAAGCCCAAGGAAGCACCTGCCGCAGCAGAAGGTACAGCCCCAGCCCCAAGACCGCCATCGCTAGGCCCATGCTGGCCACCAAAGAGCCGAGCATGTCCAGCCCCAGGGCTCGAAAGGGCAAAGTGGCCACCATACACAGGGGCGGATAGAAGGCAAAGGTGGGGTTGCCATAGCCAAAGTTGGAATACTCCAGCCAGCGGGGGTAAAACTGCCCGCCGAAAAACTGGCGCTGATACTGGAAGGCCCAATTGAGATTGAAGTGGGTGGAATGGGTGATGGGGTAGCCCCGCTGCAGCATTGGCCAGAGCAGTGCCAGCACCCCGGCCAGCAGCGCGATCCCAATAAGCCCTCCCGGTTGGTGCAACCTCTTCAACATCTCACTGGGACGGGCTATTCTGATCGAACCCAGAAGGCCCGGAACTTCCCCCATACTTGCACAACAGGCGGATATTCTCGATCACCATCGCCTTTTCCAAGGCCTTGGCCATGTCGTACAGGGTGAGGGCAGCCACTGCAACCGCCGTCAAAGCCTCCATCTCCACTCCGGTCTGAGCTGTGGTTTTTGCCGTAGCGGTGATCAGAAAGCCGGGCAGGTGGGGATCCGGATCCAGATCCACGGTGATGCTGGTCAAGGGGAGAGGATGACACAGCGGGATCAGATCGGCAGTGCACTTGGCGGCCATGATCCCGGCCAGCCGAGCCGCTTCCACCACATTCCCTTTGGGCCCTTGACCGGCCAAAATGGCCTCTAAAGTCCTTTCTGACATGCGTACCTGCCCTTGGGCAGTGGCCAAATGGGCAGCCAGGGGCTTGTGTCCCACTTCCACCCTCTGTACCCGACCGGAAGCGTCCAGGTGGGTGAGGGTTGGGCCAACATCAGAGGTCAAATCCGACGGCACCCCAGCCTCCTGCAATCCTTGAAAGCTGCAACAGCCGGCTCAGGCTCCAGTGAAGTCGTCAAATCAGCAACCAAGCCCTCAACTTGAGAACTGTTAGTAGCGAATCCAAGCATAGGCGGCATCGGAGAGCACCGGCACCTCGGCATAGTGACCGCGCACGTTCTGCACCCAAGCATAAAGGGTGACAGCGATTACCCCAAGCAGGGCAGTGGTGGCCAAAATGCTGACAAGCGCCGCCAAACCAAGGCTGCCAAAGAGCATAGCGAACACCTGCATCAACACTTGCACCAAAAACAGGGCAATGTTGAGCAGCAGCGCCTGCATCGTGTTGAAGCGAACAAAATGGGCGACGCGGCCGTTGCGGATTACGAAAAAGAGTAGGGCAAAAAACAGCCCCATGCCCAGCCAGCCCGTGGCCAGAGGCAGCAAACGCAGCAGCGGACTAAAAATGGGGATCAAACCTGGCAGAGATTGAAACAAACCAGAGGGCACAAAGCCGAAGGGCAGAGCCGATACCAACGGCAAAAGGTAGGGAAGGGATCCCCAGAGCCGATCGATGGGAGTGATGTTGCCGCGCCAGGTCATAATCCGTCGATCCCCTTAGTGCAGTGGCCATTGAAGCAAGTTTGCCGGTCGGTGCGCTCTCGGAATCCCTAGATGGGAAGAAGAAAGCGACACCCGAGCTTTGGGCCTATTGTAGTCGATGGATTTTGGCGACTCAACACGCTCGACCGCAAGCCGGCCTCAGCTTTCGAGTGAGCAGAACAAATAATTATTGAGTGGGCAAGTGTTCACGGTGAGCATCCTCCTTCATCCGGGCTGGTATAATCGCTGGCAATTCCTTTCTCCATCACCGGTCTTTTGGGTTCTTTAAGTCTTTTTTCGGCTTCGACCATGAAGATTTCCTCCTTTCCTGTTGCCCGCCTTGTGGGAGCTTTCCTCTGGCAAGCTTGGTCTGGTCTCATCGGCTTTTTCAACGACCGCCTGCTGCCGGAGCGCTTCCACGTTCGTCCTGAGACTTTGCCGGAGGGGCTGGCCCAGCTTTGGGCCCGTTACCTGTGCTACCGGCAAGCTTCTCGTCCAGGGGCAATCCAGTTTCGCGGCTTGACGGTGGAGCCTGGACGGGATCTGCGCTCGGCTCGTCTTGAAGCTCGTCCGGTCCGCTACCGCGGCTGCCCTGTGGAGACGGTTGCCCGCTGCGGGGATCCCTCTCCTGCCGGCCAACTTCTCACTGAAAAAGCTTTTGTGCCTCCCTACTGGAGACTGCTCAATACATTGCGCTTGAAGTTGAGCCTGGCCGATATCGATCGCTATTCGGTCACCCCGGCTCTGCAGCGGGTTTACCGTGGCCAAGTGTTCTAGCGGTTTATCTCCCTACGGGTGGCTGACCCCACGGTTGAGGCGCTGCCGCTGGTAGATGTTGGGTTGACCAGCTTGTTTCTCCTGAGCAGCGGGGGGAGGAGCTCCAGATACCCGCCACCTTTAGCTAAAAGCCGCAGGAGCCCCGCTCCCTACCGCCTAGCGGTCGGAGTTGGGTAGTTTACAAGTCCTTGAGCTGCAAACAAAAAGGCTCTGAAAGACCAAGAAAAAGCTAAGGTGGTGCGGCAACGCGCCCGCATCGCGAACAGCCGGGGAGATTTTCTGCACCACCTTAGGACTCGATGGGTGCGTGAAAGCCGAGCCATCGAGGTGGAAGAGCAGGCGGTCGGCAATGGGCAGGCATCCCAAGCGGGCTCAATCCATGTTTTTCGGTCGATGCTCGAGCCAATTTTAATCGGGTTGAGCGCTGTGCTCTGGGGCGGTCTCTGGGGCTACGCCACGCTGCTGATCGTGTTGGTGAACTTCAAGGAGCAGGGATCGGTTTACGCCTACCCCATGCAAGTGGTGTTGGATCGCTTTGTGGAATCTTTGGGGCTGGACTGGCTCAAAGCTTTGCATGCCATGCAACTGAAGCCGCTGCGCCAGATCAGCTATGCCCTGTTTGGCGCTGTCACCTTAGGGGTGGTCTGGATGCTTTGGGTGTTGGGGTGAGGCAATGAACGCTGCTCAACTGGTCGCCATTCTCTCTACTGCCATTGCCACCGCCACACCGTTGGTTTTCGCCAGTGTAGGAGAAACCATCACCGAGCGAGCAGGGGTGATCAATCTCTCCGCAGAGGGGACGATCATGCTGGCTGCCATGGTTGGGTTCGCCGTGGCCAAGCTGACGGGAAGCCTGGTGTTGGGCTTTTGGGCTGCCGCTGCTGGGGCCACTTCTGTTCCGAAGGGATCTGCTGCTGTATGCCAGCTATGCGCTGATTGGGGGAACTTGGTTCTTTTTTTATCGCACCCGGCCTGGCCTGATGCTGCGGGCCATGGGAGAACAGCCGGCAGCAGCCTTTGCCCGTGGCACCGATGTCATTTTCTGGCGCTATGTCTACACCCTCGTGGGAGGATCCCTGCTGGGCTTGGCAGGAGCCGCTTTTTCGCTGGATTTCAAGGCCGGCTGGAGCCACCGACACACAGCAGGTTACGGCTGGATTGCTTTGGCCATCGTCATCTTCGGCGGCTGGAACCCCTTACGGGTGGCCTTGGGGGCCTACCTGTTCGGCATTTTGCAGTCCTTTGCCGGGGTTGCCCAGACCACCATCCGCGCCGTGCCCGCCCAAGTTTTTACGGTGGCTCCCTTTGTGTTGATGATTTTGGTGTTGGTGTTCACCTCCGGGGAATGGTGGGAGTACGGTCTGCGCGGGATCCCACCTCGGCTGCGGCGCTGGATTCAGCAGGCGGCGCGAGCCACTCCGCCGGCAGCCCTGGGACAGCCATTTGAACAAGGCTAGAGACCCGGCTCGGGGAGTCTCTGGTCAACCGGCTCAATTAAGAGAAAATCTAAGGGTGCATCCTAGAAAATAGCGTGCAGCTTTTTGAGACAGGCCTGGATCTCCGCCAGCTCGGAGGGATCCAACTTTTGGAAGCGCTCTTTCAAGTAGGCGATGTGGGCCGGAAAAATTTCCTCAAACAGTTTCTCCCCCGCCTCTGTCAGCACGACCCTGAAGCAGCGGCGGTTCTCTGGCGGCACTTGCCGGCGCACCAGCCCCTTCTGTTCCAGACGATCCACAATGCCGGTCAGTGTCCCTTTGGTAACCAGGGTTTTTTGGGCCAAGACATTCATGGTCATGCCGGGAGTGTTGCCGAGGGTCACCAACACATCAAATTGGGGGGCGGTCAGCCCCATTTGCCGAATGTGAACCCCGGCATAATTTTCAAAGGCTTGGTAGGCCCGCACCAGATCCCGCACCACCCCCAAAAAAGGCTCACGGGCCGCCAGAATTGTTCGCGTCGACGGGACGGAGGAGTCTTCAGGCTTGCGAACCTCGCTTTCCGGAACGTCAGGCAGGGCAGGGTCGACAGGAGTGGGCATAGTTGAAGATCGCTGAAGGGGACTCACCCCCAGAGGAAAGTCTCGGCTCCATGATAGCCGACTGTAGTATAGTTCTAACGCAAATTAACGATGCTTCCGGCAGCAGCTCCAACCGTATCCGCATCCAGGGGCAGGACTGAGCCAGGGTGGAGGCTTTTCCGGCGGGGAGGGTCTCGACGACCTGTCGCTCACAAGGGAGCTGCTGCTGCAGAACCCGGAACTTCGTCCCACCAGCATAAGTAAAAACAGCCTAAACTGCGAGCAGCCCCCATTGATTCTGACTTTGCTATGAGAGGTGTATGACCAGGATCCCACCAAGCCCCAGAGCTGACCGGCAGTTGGCTCAAGCTGCCTACCTGGATCTGCAACTCTTTCGACTTCGGGATCCGGCCTTGTTGGGGAGATTGAGATCCCGGCAGGGTTGCAACCTGCCACAGACTGTCTGGCACCGGCCCTCTAGCTGCTGCGACCGCGGAAGCTGGATACTGATCGCGTAAGCGGGACGAAATGAACGACTTAGCAACCGGATGGCTCGAGCGCAGCAAGCGAGGTGCCCATGTTAAATGCCGCCATCACCCTCACGATCTTCCTTGGCTTTTGGGGAGTCGTGGTCAAGCGCAATCTCATTATGAAGATCCTGGCCATGGATGTCATGAGCACCGGGGTCATCGCCTTCTTCGTGATCTGGGCCGCCCGCAGCGGTGTGTTCACCCCTATCTACAAGCCCTGGCGCGAGCTGGACTATGCCGACCCCGTACCTCAGGGGATCATTCTCACGGCCATCGTCATCGGTCTGTCGGTACAAGCCCTGATGTTGGTGGGGGTGATGAAGTTGTCCCGCAACCATCCCACCCTCGAAGTGGAGAGCATCGAACAGGCGGTCGCGTCAGCGGGGCGGAGCACTTTTACCGATGACTGAGCTGACGCTAGTCTGGGTGGCGCTACCCTTTTTGTTTGCCTTTGCCACCTACTTGATGCCCGCCTTGACCCGTCCCAGCTTGGTGGGGATGGCCGCGCTGACGGTGACCTATGCAGTGTACCAGGGGGGGTTGCCGGGAACAACTGCGGCGCCGTTAGAGCTTCAGTTGCTGGATCACTTCGGGGTGACGCTGCGGATCGACGCCAACGCAGCAGCCATGCTCTTGGCCCATGGACTGATAACGCTGGGGGTGGCGCTGTATCTGGATCGGCGCTTTGTGGGCAGCCGCTTTCTGGCCATGCAGTTGCTGATCGTCCACGGCAGCGCCAACGCTGTCGTCATCAGCGCCGACCTGATCAGTGTCTATGTTGCCCTAGAGGTGCTCAGCATTGGTGTGTTTTTGCTGCTCACCTACGGGCGCCGGGCTGAGTCCCAGCCGACGGCAGGGGATCATCGCGACCGCCAGCTTTGGGTGGGGCTGCGCTACCTGTTCATGAGCAATGTGGCCATGCTCTTCTACTTGATGGGCGCAATCCTGGTCTACGTGCGCACCGGATCCCTGGCGATGAGCAGCTTGGCCATGGCTACCCCCACGGCTTTGGCGCTGATTGCCGTGGGTCTTTTGGCCAAGGGGGCGGTCTTCGTCGCCGGCCTGTGGCTGCCCCTCACCTACATCACCGCGGATCCCGTTATCGCGGCGGTGCTCAGCGGCTTTACGACCAAAGCAGGTGCCATGGCCTTGGTGCACTGCAGCGAGGCTTCGCCGGCCTTGGCCCAGGGGTTGTCCTACTTGAGCGCCGGCTCAGCCGTTTTTGGGATCCTCCTGGCTTTGATGGCCAGCACGCCCCAGCGCCTTTTGGCCTGGAGCTCGGTCTCGCAGATGGGATTTGTAATTGCCGCCCCTCAGTGGGCAGGTTTGTACGGCCTGGCCCATGGGTTGGCAAAGCCTCTGTTGTTTGTGGGGACGGCGATAACGAGTCGCTGGCGCTGGCCGATGTTGATCTTGGGGGCGGCCTCTCTGGCAGGGGTGCCCGGCAGTTTGGGGTATGCAGCCAAGGCCCTCACCTTGTCGGCTCTGGATCCCTGGCACGAGTGGCTGCTGGTTGGGGTTACCATCGGCACCACCTGTGTGGCTGTGCGAGTGCTGCGGTCATCTCCTTCTCAAATCAGCGGGAACATCCCCTCCAGTTGGCAAGACCAGGCGGCCTTGGCCCTTTGGGGCGGCGGCTTGCTCTGGGGCTGGCTGCCGGCGGCCTACGACGTCGATAATCTCCTTAAGGCACTGCTCAGCTTGGGTGCCGGGATCCCCCTGGGCTGGTTTTGGGAGCGGATCCCTTGGCAGAGAAGGTCGGTGAATGAGGGGCTGGAGGCTGTGGTGGGCGGCTTGAGTGTGGTGTTGGTGTTGGTGTTGGTTTGGGTTTTGTTAGCTGGGTGGAATTATGGGACGCTACCCTGAGTTGGGCTTACTGGAAATTGGCCTGCGGCTTTTGATTTGGTTCCTGCTGACGGGCAATCTGAGCTGGGACAATGTGGCCATCGGGGTGGCGGCGACGCTGCTGCTGCCTCGTCAGGCCTCTGCGCCGGTGCGGTGGCGGGATTGGGGACGGGTGCTCAAGGAGATTGTTTTCGCCGTTCCGAAAGCTTACTGGGAGGCCTTTGAGATGATCCTCAGGCCCCACACCGTAGAGGAGGTTGTATACAAACAAACTCTCCCCAATCGTTCGGCGGGGCTGGTGTTTCTCGATATCTTTTTGATTACTTTTACGCCCAAAACCATTGTGCTCAATTGCGATGCCCAAGGCACCTACGAGGTGCATCTGCTCAAACCACGGGAGGAGGCGTGAACCTACTGCTGTTTCTGCTGACTTTGACCCTATGCCTGCCGCTGTATGCCGCCTGGCTGAAGGAGGATATTTGGCAGACGATGCTGGCTTTTGCCAGCTTATCCACCAAGACGGCCATCCTGGTTTTGGTGGTATCCGTGGTGCGGGATGACTGGATGATCGGGATCGTGGGGGTCTTGATTTTGTCGGTGGGTAACGCGGCCCTGATGCTGCTGGCCCACGTGCTCAAGCGCTTGGAAATGCTCTAAAGATATTCTTAGTCTGGGGAATATGGAAATCTTAATGGAAGCTCTCAGCTATCTTCTGTTTGGGATCGGGGTGCTGTTTTGGCTGTGGGGAACGGCGCCGCTCCTTGGGGATCGCTCGATTTTGTTTAAGCTGCACGGCCTTTCGGTGTCCGACACCCTGGGATCCATGAGCATCATACTGGGGCTGTTGCTGCGGATCCCAAGGGAGTGGCCTCTGCTGGTGTTGGCGCTGATTTCCTTGGCCATTTGGAACACCATCTTGGGCTATGTGCTGGCGTTTTGCTCGCAGCGCAAGTCCCTATAGGAGGACAGGATGGAAGAGACCTTGTTGCTGGTGATCGCCCTGCTGCTGCCCTTGACGGCAGGCTTGGTGGTGACCCAGACCAATCCCTATCATGCCTTGGTGATGCGCGGCATTCTGGGATCCATCGCTGCTCTGATCTATGCCTTGTTTGGGGCGGCGGATGTGGCGCTCACCGAGGCGCTGGTGGGCACCATGCTTTCCATTACGCTCTATGCCATCGCGGTGCGTTCCTCGTTGAGTATGCGCTTGGGCGTTCTCGAAGGCAGTCCTGTGTTGGAGGCCGGTACCTCAGCAGCACAGCAGTTGTTACAGCAGATGCGCCAAGCACTACAGCGGTACCACATGCGTTTGGAGTTGGCCGTCTATGGGAGTTCAGAGGCCTTGTTGGCTGCCCTTCACAGCCGAGAGGTGCACACCATTGCCCTTGAGCCCGATGAGGAGGTGGCAGAGTATCGCTTGGTAACGCGCGTGCCCCGCCTGCAGGCCATCTTGGCGCAACAAGCCCTGCTTTCTGAGGTCTTCTTGCCATGAGGTGGTTGTATGGGGTGGCGGTGCTGCTGGCAGCATTGCAGCTCGTGGTCGCCGATGCAGGAGCTGTTTTGCCTGCTGTTGAACCTGTATCGACTCTAGCCGGAGAAAGCGGCGTGCCCAATACGGTGACAGGTTTGATCTTGCGCAACCGCCTTTACGACACGGTTTTCGAAGTAGTTGTATTTTCCGCGGCAATTCTGGGCGCGCAATACCTGCTGGCGGATGAGCGACCGACGGCCAATGTAGCTCAATTTACCGACATTCCCTCGATCGTGCTGGCGCGGGTGGGGGCCACCATTTCTGCCCTGATTGGGGTGGAGCTGGCCATTCGGGGTCACCTGACGCCGGGTGGGGGGTTTGCCGCCGGCGTGGCGGGAGGAACGGCAATTGGCTTGGTGGCGATCACCGCCTCTTCGACCTGGATGGAGGCCATCTACAAGCGGTGGCAAGCCGCGATGTGGGAGAAGCTGTCGGTGGTGACGTTTATCGGCGTGGCTGTCATCGCCCTGGCCGGTTGGGAGCTGCCCAAGGGCGAGCTGGGATCCCTTTTCAGCGGTGGCTGGATCCCGATTCTCAATATTTTGGTGGCGATCAAGGTGGCGCTGGGATCCTGGGCGGCAATCTTAATTTTTATTCGCTACCGCGGCTTGCTATAAGAGGGGTTGATGAGAGACACCCCTGTCCCGTCACCGACATTGCAGATGAGGATCCAATGTGCCCCACAAGCCTTCCCCCTCTACCAAGACGCAAAAAAAGGGATCCCCTAGCCAAGGGATCCCTTCCAGTTAGTAGTTAGTTATTCAACTTCGCTAGCCAGACTGGGAGGCTGTCGAGGCGATAACAAAGGCCGCGTAGGTCAGTACGTAACCCACCGTGAAGTGGGCCAGACCCACCAACCGACCCTGCACAATCGACATAGCCACCGGCTTATCTTTCCAGCGGATCAGCTTGGCCAAGGGGGTGCGCTCGTGCGCCCAGACCAGGGTCTCGATCAGCTCTTGCCAGTAGCCGCGCCAGGAGATCAAGAACATGAACCCAGTCGCCCAGACCAAGTGGCCGAACAGGAACATCCAGGCCCAAACCGCCAGGTTATTCATTCCGTAGGGGTTGTAGCCGTTGATCAACTGAGCCGAGTTGGCCCAGAGATAATCCCGCAGCCAGCCCATCAGGTAGGTGGAGTTCTCGTTGAACTGGGCGGTGTTGCCGCTCCAGATCCCCAGGTGCTTCCAGTGCCAGTAGAAGGTCACCCAGCCAATGGTGTTCAGCATCCAGAACATGGCCAGGTAGAAGGCATCCCAGGCGGAGATGTCGCAGGTGCCGCCCCGACCCGGCCCGTCGCAGGGGAAGCTGTAGCCGAAGTCTTTTTTGTCCGGCATCAGCTTAGAGCCGCGGGCATCCAACGCCCCTTTGACCAGGATCAACGTCGTGGTGTGCAGGCCGAGAGCAATGGCGTGGTGCACCAGGAAGTCGCCAGGGCCAATGGGCAGGAAGAGGAACCCATTGGGGTCATTGATGGCTTGCAGCCAGCCGGGCAGCCACACGTTGCCGTAGTTGGGCCAAGCCGTAGAGGCGATGCTATCCGGGTTGGACAACAGCACGTCCATGCCGTAGATCATCTTGCCGTGGGAAGCTTGAATGAACTGAGCAAACACCGGCTCGATCAGGATCTGCTTCTCCGGCGTGCCAAAGGCTTGCATGACATCGTTGTGGACGTACAGCCCCAGCGTGTGGAAGCCCAAGAACAGCGATACCCAGCTCAGGTGGGAGATGATCGCCTCCTTGTGATCCAGCACCCGCGCCAGCACGTTGTTCTTGTTGGCTTCGGGATCGTAGTCCCGCACCAGGAAGATGGCCCCATGGGCAAAAGCCCCCACCATCAAGAACCCAGCAATGTACTGGTGATGGGTGTAGAGAGCCGCCTCCGTGGTGTGATCCATGGACATGAACACGTAGGGGTTGAGGGCGTACATGTGCTGCGCCACCAGCGAGGTCACCACTCCCAAAGAAGCCAGCGCCAACGCCAACTGGAAGTGCAGGGAGTTGTTGACCGTGTCGTAGAGGCCCTTGTGCCCTTCGCCCAACAGGCCCCCGAAGGGAGTGCCCTTGGGCGGGTTGTGGGCGCCCAGGATCTCGCGGATGCTGTGGCCGATACCCCAGTTGGTGCGGTACATGTGGCCAGCGACGATGAAGATGACCGCAATGGCCAGGTGGTGGTGGGCCATGTCCGTCAGCCACAGGGACTGCGTGTTGGGGTTAAAGCCGCCCAAGAAGGTGAGGATGGCCGTGCCCGCCCCTTCTGCCGTGCCCCAGACGTGGTTGGCTGTATCTGGGTTCTGGGCATACACCCCCCAGTTAAGGGTGAAGAAGGGCTTCAGTCCCGCCGGGTGGGGCAGCGTGGTGAGGAAGTTGTCCCAGCCCACGTGCTGACCGCGCGACTCGGGGATGGCCACGTGCACCAGGTGGCCCGTCCAGGCCAGCGAGCTGACGCCGAACAAGCCGGCCAGGTGGTGGTTGAGGCGGGCTTCAGCGTTCTTGAACCAGCTCAGGCTGGGCCGGAAGCGGGGCTGCAGGTGCAGCCAGCCGGCAAACAGGAACACCGCCGCCAACAACAGCAGGCCGATGGCACCGGTGTAGAGATCGCCGTTGGTGCGCAGGCCGATGGTGTTGAACCAGTAGTAGAGACCGGAGTAGGCCGCGTTGACAGGGCCACCGCCTCCAGGTTGGGTGAAGGCTTCCACCGCCGCCTTGCCGAACTGGGGATCCCAGATAGCGTGGGCGATGGGGGTGACGCCGGTGGGGTTGGCCACCCATTGCTCGTAGTTGCCTTGCCAGGCGATGTGGAAGACGTTGCCCGAGGCCCACAGGAAGATGATCGCCAGATGGCCGAAGTGGGTGGCAAACAGCTTTTGGTAAAGCCGCTCCTCCGTCATGCCATCGTGGGTCTCGAAGTCATGGGCGGTGGCAATGCCATACCACAGACGTCGAGTGGTGGGATCACTGGCCAGGTCTTGGCTGAATTGCGGAAAACGAGTTGCAGTTGTCATGATTCTCTCTTCCTCCTTGCCTTAGCCGAGTGCGGCAAACCGTGCCAGGAAGAACGCCCACGTGGTGACGATCCCACCCAGCAGGTAGTGGGCCACACCGACCGCCCGACCCTGGATGATGCTCAGGGCGCGGGGTTGAATGGCCGGAGCGACTTTTAGTTTGTTATGCGCCCAGACAATCGACTCAATCAGCTCCTGCCAGTAGCCACGGCCGCTGAACAGGAACATCAAGCTGAAGGCCCAGACGAAGTGGGCGCCCAAGAAGAGCAGCCCATAGGCCGACAGCGCCGAGCCGTAGGAGTTGATCACCTGCACCGATTGCGCCCACAGGAAGTCCCGCAACCAGCCGTTGATGTTGACGGCGCTGGCTGCAAAGTTGCCGCCCGTGATGTGCTCGATCGTGCCGTCCGGGTTGACGGTGCCCCAGATGTCGCTCTGCATCTTCCAACTGAAGTGGAAGATCACAATCGAGATGGCGTTGTACATCCAGAACAGCCCCAGGAAGACGTGATCCCAGCCGGAGACCTGGCAGGTGCCGCCGCGGCCTGGCCCGTCGCAGGGGAAGCGGAAGCCCAGCTTGGCCTTATCGGGGATCAGTCGGGAAGAGCGGGCAAAGAGCACCCCCTTGAGCAGGATCAACACCGTGATGTGGATGGTCATGGCGTGGATGTGGTGCACCATGAAGTCCGCCGTGCCCAGCACCATCGGCATCATGGACACCTTGCCGCCCACGGCCACCACGTCGCCGCCGAAGATGGGGCTTACCGAAGCGCCCACGTAGGGAGCGGTGCTGGCGATGGCGTTGGTGTGCAGGGATTGAATCCACTGGGCAAAAATGGGCTGCAGTTGGATACCGGTGTCCGAGAACATGTCCTGCGGACGGCCCAGCGCCTGCATGGTGTCGTTGTGGACGTAGAAGCCGAAGGCGTGGAAGCCCAGGAACAGACACACCCAGTTCAGGTGGCTGATGATGGCGTCGCGGTGGCGGATTACCCGATCCAGCACGTTGTTGCGGTTCACCGCCGGGTCATAGTCCCGCACCATGTAGATGGCCCCGTGGGCAGCGCCGCCAACAATGAACAGTCCCCCTATCCACATGTGGTGGGTAAAGAGGGAGATCTGCGTGGCGTAGTCGATGCCCATGTAGGGGTAGGGGTTCATGGCGTACATGTGCTGGGCCACGATGATGCTCAGGGATCCCACCATGGCCAGGTTGATGGCCAGTTGGGCATGCCAGGAGCTGGTCAGCACTTCGTAGAGACCCTTGTGGCCTTCGCCGGTGAAGGGGCCCTTGTGGGCTTCAAGGATCTCTTTAATGGAGTGGCCGATGCCCCAGTTGGTGCGGTACATGTGGCCCGCCACGATAAACAGCACGGCAATGGCCAGGTGGTGGTGGGCCTGATCCGTCAGCCAGAGGGCGCCGGTTTGCGGATCCAAGCCCCCCTTGAAGGTGAGGAACTCCGCGTACTTGCCCCAGTCCAACGTAAAGAAAGGCACCACCCCGCTGAAGAAGCCCCAATCCACACTGGGGAACATCTCCTTCATCAGGGCCGGCTTGAGGATGAACTCGTGGGGCAGAGGGATCTGAGCCGCCGGCACGCCCGCATCCAACATCTTGTTGATGGGGATGGCCACATGAATTTGGTGACCGGCCCAGGCCAGAGAGCCCAGCCCCAGCAGGCCCGCCAGGTGGTGGTTGAGCATCGACTCCACGTTCTGGAACCACTCCAGCTTGGGAGCCCGCTTGTGGTAGTGAAACCAGCCGGCAAACAGGCAGAGGCCAGCCATCACCAAGCCACCAATAGCGGTGCAGAGGAGTTGAAACTCATTGGTGATGCCGGCAGCCCGCCAGAGGTGGAAGAGGCCCGACGTGATGCGGATCCCTTCAAAGCCGCCGCCCACATCGCCGTTGAGGATCTCCTGGCCGAAGATGGGCCAGACCACTTGGGCGCTGGGCTTGACATTGATCGGATCCGCCAGCCAAGCGGAGTAGTTGGAGAACTGAGCGCCGTGGTAGTACATGCCGCTCAGCCAGACAAAGACCACCGCCAGGTGGCCGAAGTGCGCAGAAAAGATCTTGCGAGAGACGTCTTCTAGGTCGCTGGTGTGACTATCGAAGTCATGAGCAAGAGCGTGGAGGTTCCAGATCCAGGTCGTGGTCTTGGGGCCACGCGCCAGGCTGCGATCGAAGTGTCCCGGCTTGGCCCATTTCTCAAATGAGGTGGGAACCGGATCGATATCAACCGTCACCTTAACCTTTGGCTCTCGCTCCTTGGGTGTAGTTGTCATCAAGAACTCCTCTCTTGCGACAAGGAACGAAGCATTCCCGCCCATCGTCAGGAAACCCCCCAGGGCGGGACTTACCAGGCATTATAGGTCAGGGTTTGTAAACCCCCCGTCGCTTCACAATAATTAAACGAGGAATCCCTTGTCTGATCGGGGTCGGCGTCGATTGGCAATCGTTTTTCCAATTGTAGATGTAAATATATGTAACGAATTTTCACCAACCCAATCTGCTCTGGTGAAATGAACGCTGAGAACTGGGCAACGGGCAGCAAGGGATCCTCTGGGTGGGGATATGTGGTAGAAAGCTGACAGCTTCCTGCGCAGATGTCCTTCTATGACTCTGGAAATTCCCCGTCGCCAGTACGTCAGCAACTACGGCCCCACAGTAGGGGATCGAGTGCGTCTGGCGGATACCGAGCTGATCATCGAGGTGGAGCAGGATTTCACCACCTACGGCGAGGAGATTAAGTTCGGCGGCGGCAAGACCATCCGCGACGGCATGGGGCAATCGCCGACGGCCACCCGCGCCAACGGGGCTCTGGATCTGGTGATCACCAACGCCCTGATCTTGGACTGGTGGGGCATCGTCAAAGCCGATGTGGGCATTCGCGACGGCTACATTGTCGGCATCGGCAAGGCCGGCAACCCCAACATCCAGACGGGGGTGACACCAGGCATGGTGGTTGGCCCCAGCACCGAGGTGATTGCCGGCGAAAACTTGATCCTGACGGCAGGCGGGATCGACGCCCATGTGCATTTCATTTGTCCTCAACTGTGCGAGTTTGCCATCGCTTCGGGAGTGACTACCCTTTTGGGTGGCGGAACCGGGCCGGCCACAGGCAGCAACGCCACCACCTGCACACCGGGGGCCTGGAACTTGGGGAAGATGTTGCAGGCGGCGGAAGGGTTTCCGGTCAACTTGGGCTTTTTTGGCAAGGGGAACGCGGCGTTTCCTGAAGCTCTGCGGGAGCAGGTGGAAGCGGGGGCCTGCGGGCTGAAGATCCACGAAGACTGGGGATCGACGCCGGCGGTGATCGATAGCTGTCTGCAGGTTTCGGATGAATACGACATCCAGACCCTGATCCACACCGATACCTTAAATGAGTCGGCCTTTGTGGAAGATACCATCGCCGCCATCAATGGCCGCACCATTCACACCTTTCATACTGAAGGGGCCGGAGGTGGGCACGCCCCCGACATCATCCGCATTGCTTCCGAGCCCAACGTGCTGCCCAGCTCCACCAATCCCACCCGTCCCTTTACCCGCAACACCATCGAAGAGCACCTGGACATGCTGATGGTGTGCCATCACCTGAGCAAAGAGGTGCCAGAGGACATTGCTTTTGCCGAAAGCCGCATTCGCCCCCAAACCATTGCCGCCGAAGACATCTTGCACGACATGGGGGCCCTCAGCATCATCTCTTCCGACTCCCAGGCCATGGGCCGGGTGGGAGAAGTGATCATTCGCACCTGGCAGACCGCCCACAAAATGAAAGTGCAACGGGGGCCTCTGCCGCAGGATAGCAGCCGCAACGACAACTTTCGGGCCAAGCGTTACGTAGCTAAGTACACCATCTGCCCTGCCATTGCCCAGGGCCTCAGCCACATCATCGGCTCGGTAGAGGTGGGCAAGCTGGCGGATCTGTGCCTGTGGAAGCCGGCTTTCTTTGGGGTTAAGCCGGAGATCGTCCTGAAGGGGGGCTTGATTGCCTATGCCCAAATGGGGGATCCCAACGCCTCGATTCCAACTCCGCAGCCGGTGTACCCTCGGCCTATGTTCGGCAGCTTTGGCCGCGCCCTGAGCGAGACCAGCCTGCTCTTTGTCTCCCAGGCTGCCCTAGACCTGGGGATCCCAGAAAAACTGGGGATCCAACGCCGGGCCGTAGCGGTCAAGAATTGCCGCGAGATCGGCAAGGCGGATTTGAAACTCAACAGCAGCACCCCTCACATCGAGGTCAACCCGGAGACGTATGAAGTACGGGCCGATGGAGAATTGCTCACCTGTGAGCCGGCAGAAGTCCTGCCGATGGCGCAACGATACTTTTTGTTCTAGGCTTTTCTCAGCTTGAGGGTCGAGCATCTGGGATACGACTGACAGCGGAACGGATTGGCTAACCCTAGCCGCGTAACCTGAGCATGGGCCACCTTGTTCTTCGCCATCTCAGCAAACGCTTCCACAAGCAAGGGATCCCTGCCCTGAGGGACTTGTCTTTGACAGTGGAGCCAGGGGAGATCTTCGCCCTGCTGGGCCCATCGGGCTGTGGTAAGTCCACCACTCTCAATCTCATCGCCGGCCTGCTGGAGCCGGATCCCTGGCCCCATCCGGGAGAAATTTGGCTGGACGGGATCCTGCTCAACCCTCGGCCACCAGAGCGGCGCGGCGTGACTTTGCTCTCCCAGCACAGCCGTCTGTTTCCCCACCTGAGCGTGGGGGAAAACGTGGCTTTTGGCCTGAAGATGCGGGGTGTTCCCCGGGCAGAGCGAGAGGCAGCGGCCTTGCGCATGTTGGAGCGGGTACAATTGGCCGGGTTTGCTCAGCGCCGGCCCAGTCAGCTTTCGGGCGGACAGGCGCAGCGGGTGGCCCTGGCGCGGGCCTTGGTGATCCGGCCCAAGCTGCTGCTGTTGGATGAGCCTTTATCGGCTTTGGATGCCAACCTGCGCCAAGAGATGCAGGCCTTGATCCGGGAGCTGCAGGCGGAAACGGGTGTGACGACGGTGCTGGTTACCCACGACCAAGTGGAAGCCACGGCCATGGCCCACCGCATTGGCCTGATGTTTGCGGGGCAGTTGCACCAGGTGGGATCCCCGGCGGAGTTTTATCAGCGGCCGCGCTCCGAGCGGGTTGCCCGCTTTTTTGGCGGGGTCAATTTTCTCGATGCTCAGGGGGAAGGTCACCAACTTCGCCTCAGCACCGGGATCCTCTTAAAAAGCGCTGTGCCCCTCCAAGGTCAGGTGCGGCTGACGGTGCGCCCGGAGCAGGTGCAGGTGTTTCCCCAGCCGCCGGGGTTGGCCGAGAATGTTTTCCCGGCCCAGGTGGTGGCGGAGCGCTTTGCGGGCCCTCAGCGCCGGCTGCAGCTCCGAACCGGCTGGGGCAACCTAGAGGCGTGGGTGAACCCCCACCAGATGTTTGCGCCCGGGCAGGCGGTGTGGATCCATTTGCCGCCAGAGGCTTTGTGGCCTGTGGAGGGGGAGCCCTCACCCCCGGCCCCTCTCCCAGCCCAAGCGCTCCGCGCCGCTCACGCGACCACCCCCAGCCCCTCTCCCAGCCCTCACCCCCGGCCCCTCTCCCAGGGGGAGTCTTCCCTCACCCCCGGCCCCTCTCCCAGGGGGAGAGGGGAGTTAAGTTGAATCTGGAACCTAGACAGAGGTGAGGCCATGCAACCCAAAGGCGTTTTCTGGAAGCGGCGGCAGGTGTTGGCGGGCCTGGGATCCCTAGGGGCTTGGCTGGTTGGGCAAAGCTCTCCTCTGGCGCAAAACACCGGCGAGAACCCAGTGGAGTTGGGATCCCTGAGCTGGGCAGATATCCTGGAGCGGGCGCGGGGCAGCCAGGTGAATTGGGCCATGTGGAGCGGCAGCGAGGCCATCAACGGTTTTGTGGATGGCTGGGTCAAGCGGCAGTTGCAAGAGCGCCATGACATTCGTTTGAACCGGATCCCGCTCACGGATACCTTGGAAGCGGTCAACAAAGTGATTGGAGAGGTGCAGGCCGGGTTGCGCAGCGGCGGCAGCCTTGATCTGATTTGGATCAACGGCAACAATTTCCGCACCCTCAAGCAGGGGAACTTGCTCTACGGCCCCTTTGCCCAGAAACTGCCCAGCCTGCAGTTCTACAACCCTGCCGATATCGCAACGGATTTTGGCCTGCCCACCGAAGGCTATTCTGCCCCCTACACCGGCAACTATTTCCTGATGGCCTACAATGCCGAACGGGTGCCCAATCCGCCCCGGAGCTATGCCGAATTGTTGGCCTGGGCCGAGGCCAATCCAGGCCGGTTCGCCTACGTGGCCCCGCCGGATTTTCACGGTAGCCGCTTTCTGTTGAGCGCCTTCTACGGTGTGACAGGAGGCCATGCCCAATACAGCGGGCCGGAGTTCAATGCCGAGCTTTGGGCGCAACAATCCCCCGCTCTGGTGGACTACCTGAAAAAGCTGGATCCCTTGTTGTGGCGGCGAGGGCAAACCTATCCACCCACCTTTGCCCGCCTGGCGGAACTATTTGCCAACGGCGAGGTGTGGCTGATCCCCACCTTTATCGACCAGGTGATCTTGCGCAAGGGCAACGGCCAGTTTCCCCCCAGCACCACCCCCTATGGAATCCCCGGCACCAGCTTGATCGATCCCTCGTTCACGGCCATTCCCATCAACGCGGCCAACCCTTGGGGGGCAATGGTTTTGGCGGAGCTCTTGGCCAGCCCGGAAGGACAACTGGAAAAGTTCAAGCCGGATGTGTGGGGGGATCTGCCCCTGATCGATATCCGTCGTCTGTCTGCCGAGCTGCAGACCAACTTTGCCCAGCTAGAAGCTGCCGCCGGGATCCCCATTCGCGAGGCCATCGCCGGCGCTGTGCCCATCGTCCACCCCGAATACACGGTGCAACTGGAAGCCCTCTGGCAGCAACAGGTTTTGCCGGGATAGGTGGCCCCTCACCCCCAGCCCCTCTCCCTGGGGGATCCCCTCACCCCCAGCCCCTCTCCCTGGGGGAGAGGGGAGCTTTCGCTTCTCTGTTTCTGCAGGTGAGATGCTGTTCTGGCTTGGGGCAGCCAAACGCGAAAATGCGTCCATCCTTCCAAGCTGCTGACGGAGATCTGGCCCCCCATGTGCTCCACCAGTTGCTTGACCAGGGCCAGCCCCAGGCCGGTGCCGCCGTGCTTCCAGCGATCCGACTGCGGGATGCGGTAGAACTTCTCAAAGATGCGGGGCAGCTCCGATTCCGGGATCTCGCTGCTGTTGCTGCAGACAAAGAGGATCCCTTCTCCTTCCCAGGCCACCTGCAGGTGGATGGATCCCGCGGGGGCGGTGTATTTGACGGCGTTGTGCAGCAGCTCGCGCAAGATGCGGCCCAGGGCCGTGGGATCCGCCTCAAGGGGTGGGATCCCCTCTTCTAGATGCAGTTGCAAACTTTGGTTTTTGGCCTGGGCCAGGGGCTGAACTGCCGCCACCAGATCCCGCAAATAGCGCGGCAGAAAGATCTCTTCGGGTTGGAGCAGATACTTCTCGGCTGCCAGCCGCTGCATGTCCAGCAGGTCGTTGATGAGATCAATTTGTCGGTTGCATTCCTTGAGGGCGATGGCGAAATAGTGCTGCTGCTTCTCGGGGTTATCGCGGGCTATTTGCAACATTTGTAGGGCCATGCGCACATTGGTCATGGGGGTGCGCAGCTCGTGGGAGACGGTGCTCAAGAAATCGTCCTTGAGCAGGTTGAGCCGCTCCAATTCCTTTACCTGGGCCTGGGCCGCCTCATACAGACGGGCCTGCCGCAGAGCCAGAGCAGACAGGTTGGCCACCTGATAGGCCAGTTGTCTCTCCGCTTCGGAAAACTCCTGCTGCCGCTCCAACAGCAGCAGCCCCAGCCGCTCTTGCTTGTCCCAAAGGGAGCAAGCCAAAAGCTGTACCCAGTGCCCCCCTCGCTCCTTTTGACAACAGCAGTGGACTTCCCAGGGCTGGTCAAGAAACGCATGGGAGTGCAGCAGGTGCCTCAGCTCGGGATCGTTGAGGCAGGCGGGATCCGCCTTCTCCGGAAACGAGCAAGCCGGGATCCAAGAGGATCCATCGGCGCCAGTCAAGAAAATATGACAGCCGGTTAGGTTGAGGGCCTCGGCCAGGCTCTTGACCACCTCTTCCAGGATCTCCCCCTCCTTGAGGCCGGCCACCATCTGGCCGCTGAGGGAGCGCAGCACCGCCTCAAAGCGCAAAGACTGCTGCAGCTTGGCGGTGCGCAGCGCCACCTGGGCTTCCAGCTCCCGGTTGAGGGCTTCTAGCTGCTGTTGGATCCGCTTTTGCTCGGTGATCTCCCGCCCCACCGACAGGATCTCCACCAGTTGGCCCTGGCTGTTGAAAATGCCCTGATCCACCCAGCTCACCCAGCGGGATTGGCCATCTTCGCCGGGGTACTCCCGCTCGCTGCGGTGGTAAGGGTGCTCAGGCGTCAGAGCCGCAAGGGACTGCAGCACCGCCTCCCGTTCTTGCGGCGGCAGAGAGTCCACCCAACGGCTACCTATCGCTTCTTCTGCGGAACGGCCAAAAAAGCGCAGGTAGGCAGGGTTAGCATAGGCGATGCAGCTATCGGGCAAAGAGCGGCAGATCAGCTCCGTCTGCTGCTCCACCACAGCGCGGTACTGCTGCTGCTGTTGCCAGAGGCGATCCAGCAAAGCTTGTTGGTTGGTGGCCGCCTGCTGCCAAGCCTTGGCCAGGGTCTGCACTTCTTGGATAGGGCCGGGATCCACAGGGGGCCAGGCCAGGATCTCAGTGTGCACAAATTGCTCCGCTATTTGGGTAAGGCGGCGCAGCGGACGAGAGAGGGCTTCGCTGAGGAGGATCCCGGCGGCCAAAAAGCCCAGCAGCAGCCCACCCCCCAACAGGGCCGCCTGCCGAGCACTGGCATAGACAGGGGCTAAAAGGGCGCCCTCCGGGATCCCGTAGACGAAATAAAAGCCCGGCCCCCATTGATCCTGAATGGCCATCACCTGCACCCAGTAAGGGATCCCGTCCACCCTGAGGCGCAGCAAACCTTCAGAGGCCGCCGTTGCCCAGGATCCCACCTGCTCTTGCACAGCCAGCAGCAGCGGCTGGGGAGACAGCTCCTCCCTGCCGGCCACCACCTGGCCCTCTTCATCCAGCAACCAGCTCACCCCTGGATACGCCAAGCTGGCCTGCAGATCCTCCAGAAAAGCCTGCAGTTGCTGAGCCGAGAGAGCAGCCACCAAGCTGCCGTAAACCCGCCCCTCCGCCTCGGCCAAGGGCAGCGCTGTCAGGATCAGCCGCTCCGGCCTCTGATTGGGAAACTCGACAAAAAAGTTGCTCACCACCCAGGTACGGCGGGCCCCTTCCTGTTGCAGGATTTCGGGAAACCAAGACAGCCGCCGCAAATCCACAAAGCCCAACTGCCGCGTCAAGCCGGTGGGATCCCCGCTTTCCGGATCCCGCTGGCAGCCCTGGACGGATCCCGGCTTCAGGCCTGGCGTGTGGTAGGTCCAGATCGACCCACCGGTGTGGCGGCGGGCGGTTACAAACCCCCCCTCCGCTGAGACAAAGCCGATATAGCTCAGCTCGGGAAACTGCTGCAACTGGCGGGCAAAATAGGCCTCAAGCCTCTCCAGATCTTGCGGCTGAAGCGCGGCCAAATTGGGCAGTAGCTCCCACTGGACTGCCCCTTGATTGAGGGCATTGATCTGAAGGGGGGCTTGGAGATAGCGCCTGAGGTGCTCTTCAGTGCGATGGTTAACCTCACTCTTCAGGTGCTCGGCCAACTGCAGCGCCATCTGCCGGCCAGCCCGCCAGGAGAGATAGCCCACCCCGCCTGCCCCCCCAGCCACTGCCAACAGCAGCGGCAACAGCAGCGCCACCTGCAAAGGAACCGCTCGAGAAGTGAGGAAGGGCAGGTGCATTGGAGAAGAAGAGGAAAACAGCATGGGATCCCTAGGCTTGGGGCGGCTCCAGAGCTCGCTGCAAAGCGCCGAGGAGAATTTCGGCACCAATGGCCAACAGCGCCACCGGGATTGCTCCCACCAACAGGATAGCGTTGTCGTAGAGGGCAAACCCCAGCGTGATGAAGCTGCCCAGCCCGCCCGCCCCGATAAAGGCGGCCAACGTGGCGCTGGCAATGACCTCGATAGTAGCGGTTTTAACACCGGCCAAGATTACCGGCAACGCCAAGGGGATCTCCACATGGCGTAGCACCTGCGCCGGCGTCATGCCCATTCCCAAAGCAGCTTCGCGTAGAGCCGGATCGAGACTGCGGAAGGCCACATCCGTGCTGATTAAAATGGGGGGCAAGGCCAAGATCGTCAGGGCAATCGCCGCCGACTGAAAGCCAAGGCCAAAGTAGGGAATGGCCAAAAACAAAATCGCCAAGCTGGGGATCACCCGCAAGCTGCCGAAGGCATTGATCACCACGAGGGAAACCACCTGCGAGCGGGAGCTGCCAAAACCCAAGGGCAGGCCCACCAGCAACGCGATCCCCAGCGGCACCGCCACCAGTTGTAGGTGCTGGAGGAAAGCTTGAACTAGCAGGTCGCTGTTGCTGTAGGCGTAACTTAAAGAGCTGGCCAAAAGACTCATCGAGGGTGGGTAGGTGGCAGCAAGCTCTAAGATAACTCCCCTCTCCCTCTGGGAGAGGGGCTGGGGGTGAGGGGATCCCCTTAGTCCTCTGGGGGCAGCTTGAGGATCTGCCGCTGGCGCATCCCCTGCCAGCGCTGGATAAGGTCGCTGTCGATGCCGAACTGATCCAGCGCCTTCACCACGACAAAATCCACCAAATCCAAGAGGGTGCGCGGCTGGTGGTACCAGGCCGGAATGGCCGGGACAATGCGCACCCCTGCTTCCGCCAGAGTGGTCAAGTTGCGCAGGTGGATCAGGCTAAAGGGGGTTTCCCGCGGCACAATGACCAGACGGCGACCTTCTTTAAGCTGCACGTCGGCCGCCCGCTCCAGCAGATCTGAGCTCAGGCCGGCAGCCAACTTAGCCACCGTCCCCATGCTGCACGGGATCACCAGCATCCCCTGGGTGCGATAAGAGCCACTGGCGATGGTTGCCCCCACCTCCTGCCAACGGTGGCAGACCAGGGATCCGCCCTCGCTTTCGGCCTGCTGCCGCCAAAATTGCGCCTGCTGCCGGGGATCCACCGGCAACAGCACCCCTTGCTCTCCCTGCCACACCTGATAGGCCGCCTTGGAGACCACCACTTCGACGCGGTAATCCAGGCTGAGCAGGACGTGCAAAGCCCGCACAGCATAAAGCATCCCAGAGGCGCCTGAGACGCCAAGGATGATGGGCAGAGAGGATGTCAAGGGCCGCCGCAGAACGTCTTCTGCTCAAGTCTAGCGAGGAGAGCTCTCTCTGATCTCACTCTTGGGGCTGGGCGATGTCGAACTCGGCATCGTAGTCGAAGTCCTCGTCTTCCTCAACCCAGTCTTCTCCCAGCCTGTCGTCTGTGGCCAACTTCTCTTCCTCCAAGCGGCCTTTGGTTGCGTACTCCTCGTCCTCTAGGCCCAGAGCGGCTCGCTCTGCCCGCCGCCGCAAGCGTTCCAAAGCCTCCGGCGTGATGAAGGGATAGGGCAGCCCCTGCGCTTGCGCCTCCTCTAGCGCCGCCCGGTAGCTCTCCACTTCTTTAATATCGATTTTCCAGCCGGTGAGACGGGCGGCCAGGCGCACATTCTGCCCCTCTTTGCCGATGGCCAGGCTGAGCTGGTCGCCGGTCACCAACACGTGGGCCTGTTGGATTTCCGGATCCACCAGCCGCACCTCCACCACCTTGGCCGGGCTGAGGGCGTTGGCGATGTAGGTGGCGGGATCCGGCGACCAGCGGATGACATCGATTTTCTCGTTGCGCAGCTCGGCTACCACCGCCTGAATGCGGGATCCCCTTGCGCCAATACAGGCCCCCACCGGATCCACGTCTCGCTCCACCGTATCGACGGCGATCTTGGTGCGCGGCCCCACGTTGCGGGAAGGGGGGTTGGCCTCCCGCGCCACCGCCACGATGCGCACAATATCCTCTTCGATCTCCGGCACCTCGTTGGCAAACAGGTTGACCACCAAGCCGGCATCGGCCCGGGAAACCAAAAGCTGCGGCCCCCGCCGGGATCCCTGGTAAACCTGTTTGAGGTAGACCTTCATCACCGTGTTGGGGGTGTAGCGATCGCTGGCCAACTGCTCCTTCTTAGGCAGCTCGGCCTCCACCTCTGGCTGGCCGAAACCGCTGGAAACAGCCATGATCACCTTCTGCCGCTCCATGCGCAGCACCCGTGCCTGCAGTACGGTTTTTTCCAGATCGCGGAACTCTTCCTGAATCAGACGGCGCTGCTGATCCCGTAACTTTTGCGCCAGCACCTGCTTGGTTTGGATGGCCGCCATGCGGCCAAATTCCGCCTGTTGTGGGGTAACGTCACTCATGACCTGCCAGCCCACTTCGGCTTCTGGATAGTCCTGCTGCACGTCGTACAGGGAGATCTCGTGATCCGGATCCTGCACCTGCTCCACGATGGCTTTGGTGGCCAAAACGCGAAAGCCCCCTGCTTCCACATCCAACTCTACATCGAAGTTGCGGAAGTGATCTTCTTCAAAAACGACATCTCGCTGGATGGTTTTGCGGTAGCGTTCGTAGCCTTTGAGCAGCGCCTCTCGCAGGGCATCGGTGACCACATGGCGGGGCAGGTTGCGCTCCCGCGAGATCATCTCCACCATTTCTGCCAAACCGGGCAGAGGCACCATCGACATAAACTGTTGTCCTCCTAATGCAACTTAAGCTGGGATGAAACTGCTATCACTGTTGCTCCGCAATCCTGACGGGAAATGCGTCGTCGCATAGCAGGTAGCTCCGACGCGAAGACAGGGCAACACACTTCGCGGCCGAACGTCCTCTCTATCCCCATTCCTCTACTCGGTTTCTGCCTCTGAGAGGACAACGCGCTGGACTGAGGCGCGGGGCAACTGGACTCGTCGCCCTTTGAGGGAGAGGGCAACGTTCTCCTCATCCCGACCCAGTAGGTGTCCTGACCAGACGGTTTTGCCCTTGTAGGGCGGATCCACCGTCACCTGCACCGCAAATCCTTTGAAAACCACAAAGTCGCGGTCGCTGGTGAGCAGGTTGGTGATGCCGGGGCTGGAGACCTCCAGCACATAATGGCCGGGGATCAGATCCACCCGATCCAGCTCCACCTCCAAGGCCTGGCTCATGGTTTCGCAATCGGCATGGCTGGTTTCTTGATCCGGATCCAGCGGACGGATGTCCACCCGCAAGACCGGTGGATACTGATTGGTGTGAAAAACCATCTGCACCAATTGATACCCCAGTCGAGCGGCCACAGGACGGGCCAAGCTCTCCAACTGTGGAATAAGAGGGTGAACCATAACCAACTCGTCGCCAACCTATGTTGCTGTCAGATCCAAACCCACTTGGGCCGGTGCCGGCAACAGGGGCGCTCAGCCCCCCAAAAAGCAAAAAAGTGGGCGCTGCCCACTCCCCGTTGTCATTGCGGAGATTGCCTGGGAGCTGCCTGGAGCCGGTGCAGACTCTGGGCGTGCTTCCCTTCAATCCATTTTAAAAGATCTCGTCTGGTTTTGTCATGGGGATCCTGACTTGCGTTTTGCCCACGCGATCGGCACCAGATCCACAAAAGGCAACATCTATAATGTGGACAACTGCGGATTTGCTCGACTATTCAGCCGCGTTTTGTGGGGTTACCTATGACCGTTGCCTTTTCCTACCCGATCTTCGGCCCCAGCATTCAGTGTCCCCACTGTCGGCAAACGATTGCGGCCCTCACGCTGACCGATACTTACCTCTGCCCTCGCCACGGCGCCTTTGAGGCGGATGCTGAGCAAGAGGAGCTGGTACATCTGCAATCCGGACGGCGCTGGCGTTTTTGGGAAGGCCGCTGGTTTCGTCAGCACACCCACGCCGATGGGATCCGCTTCGAGATTCATGAAGAATTGGATCGGCTGCGCATGCAAGGGATGCGAGCCACACAGGTGATCGTGGCCGAGCGCTACCGCCCCTTGCTCACCCCCTACCTGGAGCAGGGATCCCATCGCCGTCCCGGCCCACCCCGCCTCTACGGCCTGCCGGTTAGCTTCAGCTCCCAGCTTCCTGAAGGAGCCGGTGGACCACCGCAGCGCTGGCGAGTGATCAACTTCGAGCTGATCTGCGAGCTGGATCCGGCCATGCGCCAGCCGCAATCCCGGCTGCAGTTCTGCGATTAGAAGGACAAACGGCCAGGGAGCTGTTGCGGTGAGCATCAAGCCCCCTCGGCTCTGAGATTTTTCTCCGGATCGGGGAGAGCTATGCCTTGATAGGTGTAGCCTCATAAACTACCCCACCGCATAGGCGGGTGAGGTTTTAGCGCTCCGCGCCGCTGACGCGAATGGTAGCCCTGCAGTTGGCAAGCCAACCACGAACCCCTAGGTCGGTTTACAGCGGCCCCCAAAAGCGCAATCACAAAGGACTCCGTCCCGCCAGCGCGAAACGCCGCAAAACGGCTGACCGCCCCCATGAAGGTGGGCCCCTCCACGATCACCACATCCCCCGGCTCCACAAAGACCTGGGGCAAGAGGCCGAGGATCTGCCCAGAGCGATGGCCGATCAGCAGGTTTTCCAGTTGGGCCTCCACCCCTCTAGCCGGCATCAACTGCAGCACCACCTCAATCAACCCGGCAAACGTGCCGCCATAATTGAGGGCATTGTCCCCATCCTCTGCCAACACCTCCGCCGTGGCCCGTGCCAAGTCGGTCTTGGGAAACAAACGCGAGTCCAAAGGCAGAACTGCTCACCACCGGCACCGCCCCTAGATCTCCGCGCCAAAAGGCGGGGGGATCAAAGCCTGCGCCCGTTGGGCAAACAGGGTCTGCAACAGAGGCTGAGCTGCTGCGTTCGCAAAAGCGTCGCGTAGCGATGATGAGGTCTGGGTCATAGCAGGCAAGACAAAAAGAAAAATGCAGACTAGCCTAGGCCAATGATTGCCACGATAACAAGAAAGAACTGCCCAGCAGCAGGGATCCCAAAACCCGCCGCCAGCCCCGGTAGGGGATCTCCGCCAAGACGCCGCCGGCGCTCAGGCACAGGAAGGGGAGCCCCACCAATCCCCAGCGAGCACTTTGCTGCAGGCTGTTCACTTGGGGATCCCAAAACCACGTCGCCAGCATCCCCATCCAGAGGACATGGCCCAGGCCGGCCAAGCTGAGCAAGGCTTGTTGCCGTTCCGCCCAGGGCCAGCCCAACCGCACCAAGCTCAACCCCAAGGGCAGCATCAAAGTCGCCAAAACGGCCAAGCCACCTTGGGAGCTGAGGCGATAGGCAACCCTTGCAGAAGGATCAGCCGGTAGATCGACCCGTCCCAGCCAAGAAAGGGCCATCACCAGCAGCAGCAAAAGCAGCCAAAGTGCCCCTCGCGAACGCAGCGGCTGCCGCGACCACTGCTGGCTCGTCCACAGCCCCGCCCAGAGCAAAGCCAAGGGCCAAATCTTATAGGACAGGGCACAAGCTAGGGCCAGACCCCACCGGCGCAAGGCAGATCCCGGCCCAACGCCGCAACTGCACAGCCACACCCAGGTGCTCAAAATCTCGCTGCCCGGCTCCAACCCTTGGGTCAGCACCCAGGGGCTGAGTCCCCACAGCCCGGCACTCCAGAAGTTGCCCCAGCTCCAGCACAACAGCAGGATGGCCAAACAAGCCATGACCGAGAAGATCCGCAACAGCTCTCCAGCCGGGATCCCCGTTCCCTGAGCCAGCCAGGGCACTAGGCCATCCGCAAACCAGTGGTAGAGGGGCAGTTCCGGCTGACCGGATGGCAAGGATCCCTCAGAGCCGCTCACGGGCACAACGCGCCACCACTGCAGCGGAGACGGTTGCCCCCAGGAGCGGAGCCGCTGTCCCAAGAGCAGGCCCATCCCGCCCCAAAGCAGCCAGTGGCCTATGCAACCAAAACCGACCAGACGTCGGCGGCGATGTTTGTCCGTGTTGGACGACCGCAGTCGGGAAAATGAGCCGCGGGGCAGCCGTTTGCCCTGGCGAGGTTTGGCGGGGGGAAACTTCATAGGTATGCCCTATTGTGTTCCTGAACGGAATGGTCATTCGACCAGCAGCAGAACATCCAATGCCTCTCCCTCTGGGAGGAGAAAGTGTCCTTGTGTGCCTTGCAAAACTCCCCGCCTACAGAGAAGGTCTAGTCAACTCTAGATCGCCCGTCAAGGGGCAACCCGACTGCTGCCAGCGACGGATGGCCTGAGCGGTGAGCCCCTCGGTTACATCGCGAATCGGGATCCCCGCTCCGGTTACCTGCAGACGCACCAACTGCCAGGGATCCCCAGACCTAGCCCGCAGCACATAGGCCTCGTAGGCCAGTTGCAGGGTTTCGCTGCGCCGACCGGCCAAGGGGTTGTCCTGGGGGTGTTGGGGCAAGACCAAGCGGCGCTCCAACGTGGTGAAATACAGTCGAAAAGCCTCTGCAGCTGTTGTGGTGTCCGAGAAAACCTGAGCCAGCTCCTGAGGAGGGAGCATTTCAACCTCCGGCTTCCCCACAAGCACAACCTGAAACTCAGAGCGGGAGCGGCTCAAGGCCAGATTGAGGAACAGAGGCAACTGCTCCGTTAGAGCCTCAGCCCAAACCTGAGGAGCAGCCAGACAGGCTTCTCCGCTGGCCGGGGCGGCAGGAAGGCTGCACAGGCCCAAAGCCACCGATAAACCCACTCCCAGCCAACACCCCCTGCCGTTCGCGTTAGCAGACTGGACAGGTGGCCTATGGCGTCGTTGCCTCACAGCACCACTTAGCCAACAGCGGGCGAATCCCTCAACCTTCTCACCCAGAAGCATCCCACAAGGCTTGGAAGCGCCGCAAGGCCGCCACCGGATCCGGAGCAGCAATGATGGGGCGACCCACCACCAGGTAGTCGGCTCCTGCCCGCAGAGCTTGGTCGGGCGTGCAGATGCGCTGTTGATCATCCCCACCATCCCCCATGGCGTCGCTCAGACGGATCCCTGGAGTAACCAGCAGAACCTCCGGCCCCAAAGCCTGGCGCAGCCGCCCCACTTCCTGCGGGGAGCAGACCAGCCCCTTCACACCTTGATCCAGGGCCAGTCGGGCCAATTGTAAAACGTAGTCGCCAGGATCCCGTTCAATGCCCAGCTCCTGCCGCACCTGGTCGGGGCCGAGGCTGGTTAAGAGGGTCACTGCCAACAGCCGACAGGAACTGCCCTGGGCGGCGGCCACGGCTGCCCGCAACATAGCACTGCCACCGCAAGCATGGACGGTGAGCAGATCCACCCCATAGCCGACGGCCACCTCCGTAGCCCGTCCCACCGTGTGGGGAATGTCGTGCAGCTTCAAATCCAGAAAAATGCGCTTGCCCCTTTCCTTGAGAGCCTGGAGGATAGAGGAACCCGTAGCAGAGAACAACTCCAGGCCCACCTTCCACCACAGCACCTGCGGCAAAGCGTCCACCCACCCCACAGCCTGCTCCCAAGAAGAGGTATCCAGGGCAACAATCAGGCGGTCACCCTTCATCGCGACTCATTCCAGGGCTCACGTTCCGGGGCTCGTAGTGGGGGCAACCTTCACAGGGGCCGTGCGGATTGACGGCACAGCGCAACTCTGGAGAATGGGCATTGTAGCGACAGGTGGGATCCCCGATGGAGTCGGGCGGCGAAGCCACGTAGGTATAAACAACCAGGCCACCAAATCCTATCGGGCTGACGAAGAAACGGCTGCTGCTGAAAGATTCGCCCACAGAAGGGTTGAAGGTTTCCTCGCAAGGTTCTGGCTCCAGTTCCTCCTCCAGATTCCAGAGCGCTTCCCACTGCCGCAGGGTTTCTTGGAGAGGCACGGCCAGGTGTTCCGTCAGTTCTGTCAGGGCTGTTTCCAAAGCGGCGAGGCTTTCTTCCGCCGCTTGGGTGAAGGCTGCCACCCATTCCTCCAATAGCTTCTCAAAATCCATGCAGCAGCGACCTAGAGGCTCCTTCTTTACCTTACTGCCAACCTGGGCGATCTTTAACTTCCTCTTAACTTCCTCCCTGGCAGACGGCATCCACCAGAGCTTGGTTGACCAATGGAAACAGCTCCGCCAACTCTTCTGTAGATAGGTTGCCGGTACAGACATTGGCGCGAATATGCCATTCAGCCCACATCTGCGGCGAGGGAGCAGCGGGATCCCGGCCTTCCTCAGAACCTGAACCGCTCACAGGGGCCCGAGGGCGGCTGCGTCCCGACCCAAGGTTCAGCTGCAGTACGCTGTCACGGTTGATGCCGGTCAGAGAGGTTTGGGCTCTTGCCCCTTGAGTCGAAACGAGCGTGAGAGCCAAGACCATCCCAGACAATCCGCAAAGGGCGGCACTACGAAACATGGGATCCTCGCCGGTTAGTAAGAGGCTATAGGGCTCTGTCTTGAGCGCAATTATAGCCACTGTTGTTCCGAGTCTTCTGGGCAGAGCCGACTGGAGCATGCTGACAACCGCAGGCCAATGCCCGACCACTGCACGCAATGACGGCCCTGCTCATCCTTCAGGGATCCATCGCGGCGGTAGGAAAAGAAATCTTGGGGTTGGCTGAGGGTGCAATGGGGGCTGACGGCAATCTGTTCAGAGGGGATCCCTTGGGCTTGGGCTTGGGCACAATTGACCCAGCGCAGATCCAAACGAACTTTGCCGGGCAGAGGATCCGGCAACAGGGCGGCGCGGGTGTCCAGCCCCAGAGGCAGGCTTTTCAGCACCTGCTCGGCCACTTCTTCTGACACCTGATAGACCGACCCCGAAATAGAAGGCCCGATGGCAACGCGAATCGCGGCAGCAGGGATCCCCGCCCGGAGAAACTCCCGCAGCACCTTGGACAAAATCCCCCCAGCAGTTCCTCTCCAGCCGGCATGAACGGCCGCCACCCATCCTCGACTGGCCAGCAAAATCGGCACACAGTCAGCGGTGCATACCCAGGCAGAATCCCCTTGGCGGCGGGCAATGACTGCATCCGCCTGAGAATGGGTAGAGATCCCTTGACCGGGTCTTTTTTGCCTGAGGGTTTCCGTGCTCTCATCTGCCCAAATCCAGTTGCAGCCGTGCACCTGATGGCCCCACGTGGCCCGTTCAGGAGGCAATTGCAGCCGAGCGGCCAACTGGGACGGGGGATAAGGATGACCTTGGCGAGAGCCAAAAGCGTGAGGCCACTCTGCCAAAAGCTGACACTCCAGCCAGCGCCATCTCCCTGCCTGCCGCCAAACCCACACGGCAGAGCCAATCATTGGCGGGAGCCATGAGACTTTCGTCGTGGGTGGAGATGGCCCAACCGCTCTTCCAGGCACATTTTCAGCTCGGCAGGGTTAAACAGCATCGGCAAAAAATGAATGCTCTGGGTTTCTCGGAAAAAGAACAAAACCGGCAGCGGCGGCCAGAAAATTTGCCAATCCTGCCACTCGCTATAGGGGAACTCGCGGATGCGTTTGGGGCCGCTGTAGACCTGCAGCGCCGTCCTGGTAAAGGCCAGCCCAATCAAAGAGGTCTGCACCATCAAAAACAGGCCAAACAGGCCCACCCCCAGCCCCGCCCAAAAAGAAAGCCAAAACAACGGCACTGCCAAGGCCAGCACCGACAGGCTGAGGCGAAAATCTGGGGTCAACAGGTGGGCAGAATTGGGTCTTGTCATGCCCCGCTTCTCCTGGATTAAGGATCCCAGCCCCATTCTAGGCTGCCTCGGCAACCCTTCAGATCAGAACTGGCAAGACAACTCTTATGTACCTCCCAGGCACAAACAGGCCCGCGGGCCAACCAGCATAATACGGATATAAACAGGAGTTGTTGCTAACTTAACTTTTATACAAGTTACAACGGGCCATGCCTCCAGATCCTCTCTTTCCGATGCCAGAGGAACCAACCACTCGGATCCCCCCCTACGAGCGCGGCTCCCAGGCCGAGCCGACTGCGGCCTTTCTGACGGTGATCAGCGGTGCCAATGTGGGCATGACCTTTCCTATGGCAAGTGGGGGAGTTTTGGGGCGCAGCCACCAAGCAGATATTCAGCTATCCGACCACGCCGTCTCCCGGCGGCACTGTCGGCTGGAGAGAGAAGGCGAGGGGTATGTTCTCACCGACCTCGAGAGCCTCAACGGTACCTACGTCAACGGCAAACGCATCAGCCGCATTCTTCTGAAAGATGGAGATCGCATTCAAGTGGGGGCCACCACCCTCAAGTTTGCCCACTACGACGCGGCAGAAGCAGCGTTCTTTTCGCAAATGGCCACTGCCGCCCTCTACGACCCGCTGACCGGCTTGCACAACCGCCGTTTTTTCCTGGAGCAACTGGAGCTGGAGATCCCTTTTGCGCTTCGCCATCACATTCCCCTCCACGTGCTCTATCTGGACTTGGATGGGTTCAAGCAAATCAACGATCGCTGGGGGCACTGGGTTGGGGATCAAACCTTGATCCGGGTGGCACGACAATTGCAGGCCCAAGTTCGTCGCGAGGATCTGCTGGCCCGGCTGGGGGGCGATGAATTTGCCCTCTTGGTACGCGGGATCCCGAACCCCCAAATCTTGGGGTTAAAAGAGCGCTTGCGGCGGGCCGTCCAGTTGCTGTCGGTGCAGGTAGGGGCGGAGACCACCCACCTGAGCTGCAGCGTAGGCATCGCCTCTCTGCTGGAGCTGGGAGAAAGAGCCGACCTGCAAAGTCTGCTGGCTGCTGCCGACAAGGCTCTCTACCGGGCTAAGGCTGAGGGCGGCGACCGAGAGATTTTCCGATAGCTCAAGCCGTTGCAATTTAGGATCCCTCTACCAGGCTGGCGTAGGCTTCAGCGCTCATGGTGTCTTCGAGATCTTCGGGGTTGGCGATGCGCACCTTGATCAGCCAGCCATCGCCATAGGGATCGTCGGCAATGCTCTCCGGGCTATCCACCACTGCCGTATTGACGGCCACCACTTCTCCCGACAGGGGGGCATAGAGATCTTCGACCGCCTTGACCGACTCGACCGAGCCAAAGCTCTCGCCTTTTTCAATCTCGGTGCCTTCTTCGGGCAGGCCGACGAAAACGATGTCCCCAAGCTGATCGACGGCATAAGCCGTGATCCCGATCACCGCAATATCATCCTCGACATGGATGTACTCGTGGGTGTCCACGTAGCGCAGGTGGGATGGATACTCCAGGGCCATGCCGGTTCTCCCGTAGAATTCAGTGGATTATTCTAGGGTGAACCCTTGGAGATGGTAAAGGGCGGATCCCCAGCCCGGCCATTCCCCCGCTGGCTAGAGAAACTCCATCAGCAGTCGATTCACGGTTTGCGGCGCCTCTTGCTGTGCCCAGTGGCCGCATTCGGGGATGTACTCCTTGCGCAGGCCGTTGGGGAAAAAGGGATCCATCCCCTCGGTCAGCTCGCGGCTGAGGGCAAAGTCTTCTTCGCCCCAGATGAGCAGGGTGGGGGCGAGGATCTGCCGCATGGGCTGCAAAAACAGGTTCTGCAAGGTGGGCAGGTTAAAAAGCTGGCGGTAGTAGTTGAGGGCAGAGGTGAGCACCTTGGGTTTGGCGAGGGCCTCTTGGTAGAGCTGCAGATCGTGGCGGGTGAAGGCGCTTTTGCGCACCGAGGTTTCTTGGAAAATGCGCCGCACCCAATCTCCCAAATCCCACTGCAGCACCCACTCTGGCAGCCAAGGCAACTGAAAAAAGAACAGATACCAGCTGCGCCGCAGTTGATCCAAGTTGCTCAAGAACTCCCGCCGAAAGCAGGCTGGGTGGGGAGAATTGAGAACGGCCAGCTTGCGGATCTCGTGCGGGAAAAATTGCGCCCAGTGCCAGGCAATGGCTCCCCCCCAGTCGTGGGCCACGACCACCGCCTTCTGGGCCCCAAAGTGATGCAACAGGCCGCGGACATCCTCGGTGAGGGTATCCAGGTCGTAGCCGTGATCCGGTTTGTCGGAGTCGTTGTAGCCGCGCAGGTCAGGGGCCACCACGCGAAATCGCTGCGCCAACACCGGGATCTGGTGGCGCCAGGAGTACCAAAACTCCGGGAAACCGTGTAACAAGATCGCCAGCTCCCCTTCCCCCTGGGTGACATAGTGCAGTTGAATGCCATTGGTCAGGGCATAGCCGTGCCGCCAACTCCCCATCTTGGCAGCCACCTCAGCAGGAAGGCGTTGGATCCCTGCTTCTGTCATCTCCTTTGTTCTCGATTCTGAACCCATGATTTGGTATCCACCCATACTAACCTTTGCCCTTGCTCTTCCTCCCAACGGTGAAGACTTTTTTAGAGGGGTTAGCCAGAGGCACCCTAGGAGAGAGGCTACGGCTGGAGAGGCGCGATGAAGACAGAAGTCCAACGCCCGACCTCTCCCCAGAGCATCGCCATTCTGGGGGCGGGAGCCTGGGGAAGCACACTGGCTCTGCTGGCCCAAGCCCAAGGGCACCGGGTGCAGGTTTGGGATCGGCGCAAGGGTCTGGATCTCGAAGAAGTGCTACCGGGATCCCAAATGCTCATCTCGGCAGTCTCCATGGCGGGGGTGCGCCCTGTGGTGGAAGCGGTGCGCCAGGTGGGGATCCCTCCCCAAGCGATTGTGGTCTCGGCCACCAAAGGGCTGGATCCGCTGCAGCTTCTGACCCCTGCCCAAATTTGGGGGGCCACTTTCCCAGAGCAGCCCCTGGTGGTGCTTTCAGGGCCCAACCTTGCGGCGGAAATCCGTCAGGGCTTGCCGGCAGCGGCAGTGGTGGCCAGCCGGGAACCCTGGGCAGCTATGCAGGTACAACAGGCCCTGGCTTCGGAACGGTTTCGCCTCTACACCAGCAGCGATCCCTTGGGGGTGGAGCTGGGGGGCACCTTGAAAAATGTTATCGCCATCGCTGTTGGAGTGTGTGACGGCTTGCAACTGGGGGCCAATGCCCGTGCGGCTCTGGTCACCCGCGGCCTGGCAGAGATGATCCGGGTGGGATCCAAGCTGGGGGCGCGACCTGAGACCTTCAACGGCCTGTCGGGGCTGGGAGATCTGCTGGCCACCTGCCACAGCCCTCTGAGCCGCAACTACCGGGTGGGCTACGGATTGGGCCAGGGTAGTCCTTTGTCCCAGGTTTTGGCCGCCATCGAGGGCACCGCCGAAGGGGTTTACACCGCCCCTGTTGTGGTCAAGATCGCCGCCCAACACGGGATCCCGGTGCCCATTACCCAAGAGGTTCACCGGTTGCTGCAGGGGCAGACCACTCCCACTGCCGCCCTGGCCAGGCTGATGGAGCGACAACTGACCTCGGAATAGGCCCCTCCCTGCCCCTCTCCCAGCCCTCACCCCCTGCCCCTCTCCCAGCCCTCACCCCCTGCCCCTCTCCCAGAGGGAGAGGGGAGTTAGGGATAGACGGAGAGAAACGTTTCATTGCTATTTGATAATGACCATAAGCGCAAATCTGCGGATGAGGAAGGAGGTTCTGCACCGTATCAGGATTTCTGCAGAGGGTTGGGGTGCCAGAATGAGCCATTTGGCGGAGTTTTTTTCCTCAGAGTTTTCCTATGCTGCCTTTATAGCTTCTCTGTCCGTTCCCGCATCAACTGGGCTCTCGGTTGAAGCTGACAGCCAGCCCGACAGGTTGGGGGAGACTATCGTTTGCTTGTCTACGAAGCCACATGTCCAAACGCATCTTGGTGATTGAAGACGAACCCTCTATCCGCACCTATCTGCAGAAGGTGTTGCAGCGGGCTGGGTACGACACGGTGGCGGCCACCGATGGCGAGGAAGGCCTACAGATGGTGCGCGCGCTTATGCCGGATTTGGTGTTGTGCGATGTGGTCATGCCCAAGCTGAACGGCTATGGCGTGTTAGATGCCTTGCGATGGGATCAGTCCACGGCCCACATCCCCTTCGTCTTTCTCTCCTCCAAAACCTCCCAAGAAGCCATTGAACAAGGGCTACGGCTCGGCTCTGACGCCTACCTAACCAAGCCCATCGACCAAACCCACCTGTTGAGAGCGATTGCCGCCCAACTGACCTATAGGCTGTAGATCTGCCCATCTACGAGCAGATGGGTGATGCCTTTTTTTTGCAATTGGGTGCGCACAATGTCCAGAATGTAGCCGGGAAACTGGATCACCCGATAGGGGGGGTAGGTGTTGCTGCCGCGGCGGCTCATTTCGGAAAAGCGACGGGCCACCTTGTGGTTGTCGAAAATGGGCAGCGTATTGGCGTTATCGATCCCTTCGACGGGCACAGATCCGGGGCCAAAGAATTCCTTGAGGGGGCGAGTGGTCAGCTCCTGGTAGCGGTCAACAACGACATAACAGGTTTCCGGCGGGGTGAGCTCTTCCAGGGGTAACACCTGAACTTGATAGCCGGGATCGGCGAGGTGGTCTGCTTCCGGCTCGTCTTCTGGGAAATAGTCGGAGTCGTCCTCGTCTTCGAGGTCACTGTCTTCTTCGGTTTCCTCCTCGTCGTCGATATCCTCTAGATCTTCCTGAAGCTCAGCCGCCAACTGCAGTTCTGGCAAAGACTCTTCTATCCCGCCGATGGGTGCGTCGTTTGTGTTCGGCTCTTCACCATTGGGGGGTGTGGCGGCTGCGGGGGGATCCCCAGATGGAGACAGCGGCAAGAGCTGCTGCTCCAAAGCTGCGATCTGGCCAACGGCCACTTTTTCCTCTATGTCTTTGCGGCGGGCAGCCGAGCGTTTGAGCTGAATCAACCGCTGGTACTCATCGGCAGCGATATTTTCCTTCAACACGCGGGTGATGGTGGTGACGCTCACTTGAAATTGCTCGGCCAATTCGACGGCGGTCGCTGCTGAGCCGCGGTAGGCGCTGACAATTTGCTGTTGTTCTTGCTCCGAAAGCTTGCTGCGAGCCATCCCAATTCACCCCATCCACGAACTGAAAAAATAGCCATGACGAGGATCCCTAACCAGCGGCGACCCGGCTGAGGTCGGCAGCCAACTGTTCTCGCTCTAGCCCTTTGCCGATCAACACAATTTTGGACAGGCGAGGCTCTTCCACATCCCAGTCCCGTTCCAAGAAGAGGGTTTGCCGCTGGCCTACCTGATGAAAGATAACCCGCTGCGGCTCGTCCACAACCCACAGCACCCCTTTGGCGCGAAAAATCGTCTCCGGCAAGTCTTGTAGCCAGTCGCGAAAAGCCATCAAATCCAGCGGCTGCTGCAGTTGAAAGCTCACCGATTGGATCCCGTCTTCTGCGAGGTGATGGCTAGGGTGGGCCTCGGCTTCCAAATCGGGAAGTTTGGGATCCCACCCTTCTGGACGGAAGGCATGCACATCCAAAATGCGGGTCAGGGGGACTTGGGCATGGGTGGTGAGCAGGCAAGGGGCATCGGGGTTGTAGCGGCGCAGATCGGCAAGGATCTGCTCTTGTTCGATAGGGGTGATCAAGTCCACCTTGTTGAGCAGCAGGATGTCAGCACTGCTGATCTGGTGGGCGGCGGTTTGCGAGCGCCGGAAGTTGTGCCAGTATTCGGCCCCATCCACCAGGGTCACCACGCCATCGAGGCGCAAGTCCTCATGAAAAGTCTCTTGCACAAACAGCTCCGTCACCTGCCTGGGATCCGCCACCCCGCTGGTTTCCACCACCAGGTAGTCCAACGCCTGGGCCTGCTGCAGCAGCTCTCGGGCTGCCCGTTCAAAATCTGCCCGCACCGTGCAACAGAGGCAACCATTACTCAGCTGCATCAGCCCCTCTTCGGGCAGGTTGACCAGCTCGCCATCGATGGAAATTTCGCCAAACTCGTTGAGAATAACCCCAATGCGCAGCCCATGCTTTTCCTGCAGGATGCGCTTGAGCAGGGTGGTCTTACCACTGCCCAAAAAGCCCGTCAAGACGGTAACCGGAAGCTGAGCTTTCATCGCCAGTTCAGTAAACAAGCCAACCCATCCTTGCTCAAGTTCCCCACAGGCCTTACCAGCTTAGCTTCAGGCCCAATTGCAGGATCCCACCCAACGGCAAATTCAACAGCCTTCCTTGCCCAACTGCTGGGATTCCGGGGATCCCTGCAAACGCAGCAACTCAATCGGCAGGCCATCGGGATCGGCGATGAAGGCTACCTCATAAGTTTGATGGCCGATCTGCTGGAGCTGGGGCGGGAGCAGCAGGGTAAGGGGGACTTGCGCTTGTAGATGTTCTAAATAGCCGGCCAGGGATCCCCATTCAGGGCCGATCTCCAAAGAGGGATGGTAGTAGCCCACATAGTGGGGATCCCCAAAGGGATCGGGAGCCGGCTGGGGCTGGGGCACCTGCATCAGCTCTAGGCGCCCCCAGGGACCACGCATCCAGCAGGCCAACGTGATCCCGGCAGTGAAGCGTTCTTCCACAGCCAAGCCCAGCCCCTCGTAAAAGGCGATGGAGCGGAAAATATCGGCAGTGCGAATGGAAAAATGATGCAGTTTCATGGTCGTACAAAGAGCCAGGTGGGGGCAGATCCCTGGAATCAATCGCCGATGACCGCTAGTCAAGCGCAGATAGACTTGCTAGGCTCCAGAGAAGCAGGCCATCTATTTTAAGCACCTCTTGTGGTGTACGCTGGCCCTGGCAACCTCAGCCAATTGCTGCCAACAACAACATCATCATGCCTAAGCTGGTCATTGTCGAATCTCCCACCAAAGCCCGCACCATCCGTGGATTCTTGCCCGCAGGGTACGAAGTTCAGGCCTCGATGGGACATGTGCGGGATCTCCCCGATTCGGCATCTGAAATCCCAGAAGAATTGAAGGGTGAAGAGTGGAGCCGCCTGGGGGTCAATGTCCACGCCGACTTCGAGCCCCTCTACGTGATCCCCAAAGACAAGAAGAAAGTGGTCAAGGAACTGAAGGAAGCCCTCAAGAAAGCCGACGAGCTGATCCTGGCCACCGACGAGGATCGCGAAGGGGAAAGCATTAGCTGGCATTTGCAACAGGTGCTGCAACCCAAGGTGCCCACCCGCCGCATGGTGTTTCACGAGATCACCCGCGAGGCCATTCAAGAGGCGCTGCAAAACTGCCGCCAGGTGGACGAGCAACTGGTGCGTGCCCAGGAGACCCGCCGCATCTTGGATCGCCTGGTGGGCTACACCCTGTCGCCGCTGCTGTGGAAAAAAATTGCCCCCAAACTCTCAGCAGGGCGGGTGCAGTCGGTGGCGGTCAAGCTCTTGGTGGATCGGGAGCGGGAGCGGCGCGCCTTCAAAAAAGCCTCCTACTGGGATCTGAAGGCGGAGCTGCAACCGAGCACTTCCCCGCAGGAGCGGCAGAGCGTCTTTCCAGCAGAGCTGGTGAGCCTGGCCGGCAAGCGCCTGGCCGGCGGGCAAGACTTCGATCCCAGCACCGGGCAGCTCATGGCCGGGCGGGATGTGGTGCTGTTGGATCAAGCCCAGGCCGAGGCCCTACGGGATCGCCTGCTGGGGAAAGCTTGGGTCGTCAGCTCGGTCGAAGAGCGCCCCTCCACCCGCAAGCCCGCCCCTCCTTTTACCACCTCCACGCTGCAGCAGGAGGCCAACCGCAAGCTACACCTGTCCGCCCAGCAGACGATGCGCATCGCCCAAAAGCTCTACGAAGAGGGCTACATCACCTACATGCGCACCGACTCGGTACACCTGTCGGAACAGGCCATCCGCGCCGCCCGCGCCTGCGTGGAGTCGATGTACGGCAAGGAGTACCTCAGCCCCGAACCGCGCCAGTACACCACCAAAACCAAAGGGGCGCAAGAAGCCCACGAGGCCATTCGTCCCGCCGGGTCGGAGTTTCGCCTGCCCAGCCAAACCCCGCTCACAGGGCAGGAGCTGGCCCTCTACGACCTGATCTGGAAGCGCACCGTCGCCAGCCAAATGGCCGAAGCACGACAGACCCACACCATCGTGCTCATCGCGGTGGACGATGCGGTGTTTCGGGCCAGCGGCAAGCGCATCGATTTTCCCGGCTTCTTCCGCGCCTATGTGGAGGGATCCGACGACCCGGAGGCGGCTCTGGAAGATCGGGAGGTGCATCTGCCCCGCTTGCGGCAGGGGGATCCCCTCCGCTGCCGGAAGCTCGAACCCGTCGGCCACGAGACCCAGCCCCCCGCCCGCTATACGGAAGCTTCCCTGGTCAAGGTGTTGGAAAGCGAGGGCATTGGCCGTCCCAGCACCTACGCCACCATCTTGAACACGATCATGAGCCGTGGCTACGTGAGGTCGATGGGGAATGCCCTCGTGCCCACCTACACCGCTTTTGCAGTGACCGAGCTGCTGGAAAAATACTTTCCCAACTTGGTGAATACCCGCTTCACCGCCGAGATGGAGCAAACCCTCGATGACATCGCTTCTGGCCAGGCAGACTGGTTGCCCTATTTGCGCCATTTCTTTCTGGGAGAGCAGGGCCTAGAAGGCCAGGTGAAGGCGCGCGAGCTGGAAATCGACTCTGGCCTGGCCCGCTCCATTCACCTGGAGAACCTGCCCGTCAAGATCGGCATCGGCCCCTACGGCCCTTATGTAGCAGTAGAGACTGAATCGGGAGAGGTGCGCGCCAACCTGCCGGAGGAGATTCCCCCCGCCGATCTCAGCGCCGAACATGTAGCGGAGCTGATCAAGCGCAAACAGGAGGGCCCCAAGCCCATCACCTTCCACCCGGAAACCCAAGAGCCGGTCTACGTGATTCCCCAGGGTCCCTACGGCCCCTATGTGCAATTGGGGGAGGTGTCGGAGGAGAACAAGAAGCCCAAGCGCACCTCCCTGCCCAAAGGGCTAAAGCCGGAGCAGGTCACCCCTGAGATTGCCCTGGGGTTGCTCAGCCTGCCCCGCACGTTGGGGGAGCACCCGGAATCGGGGAAAAAGGTGCAAGCAGGGATTGGCCGCTTCGGCCCCTACGTGGTCTGCGACGGGGATTTTCGTTCTCTGCCCGCCGATGAGGATGTGCTGACCATCAGCCTAGAGCGGGCGCTGGAGCTGCTGGCCCAGCCCAAAAAAGGCCGTGGGCGCGGCTCGGCCAAACCCCTGCGCGAGCTGGGATCCCATCCTGAGGACGGCGAGCCGGTCAATCTGCACGACGGCCCCTACGGGCTGTATGTCAAACACGGCAAGGTCAATGCTTCTTTGCCCAAGGAGCTCCCTGCCGAAGCGGTCACCCTGGAAATGGCCCTGCAGGTGTTGGCCGAAAAAGAAGGTTCTGCTGCCGATGGCAAGAAAAAAAGCCGCTCAACCGGCAAAGCCGACTCCGCTGCAAGCAAAACCCAAGCGAAGACTACTTCCAGCGTTACAGGCCAGCAGGCCGAGGCGGCTGGCCTGCGGAAGCGGCGCGGAGCACAAGCAGCTTCCACCGGCGGTGGGATGGCCAAGGAGCCCCAGGCGAATGGTTCAGCTCCGTCTAGATCCCGTTCCACCATTTTGAAGGTCACTCCCAAAGCTCTTTCCTGAGGACAGCTTCTCAAGCTGGGATGGCACCAGATCCCCTGCTTGTGGTGGATCTAAGGAGTCGGTATCTGCGCCGCTACCCTCACCCCCGTCCCCTCTCCCACCCTCACCCCCGTCCCCTCTCCCAGAGGGAGAGGGGAGTTCGCGACAGTGTTGCGTAGCAATAACGCTGTGGAGAGATGTTTCATCAGCTCAACGGTGTCACCTGGGTGCCGGGGAAGTAGTGGTTGAGGATGGGCGACGCTGTGTAGCCCTGTTCGGCCAGGCCGCGGGCTCCCCACTGACATAGACCCACCCCGTGCCCGGCTCCCCGATAGGTGAAAAGGTACGATTCCGGCTGGCCGGCCTTTGGCTCGAGGCGTTTGAGGGTAAAGCGGTTGCTGGGCAGGATCCCCCACCCTAGGGTTTGCCCGAGGTGCAACACAAACTCCTGTCCGGTAAATAACCGAGATCCGACGCGGATGCGCAGAGGGCGCCCCCAGGGATCCGATTGCAGGATCTCTAACTCGGCGCTGCCCAGGGCTTGCTCCAACTCTTGTCGGCTGAGCCGGACACTGTGGGGGCCATAGAAGGGGGAAGCGCGACACCCTTCGCAACTCACCCCTTGCAGGTAGGGACGGGCGGGTGGGGCAAAAATATCTTGGTTGGCGCTGGTGTGGCCGCCACAGGTGGAGTGAAACAGAACCTCTACCGGCTGGCCGGCATGGGTTAGGATCTGCCCCTGGGTTGCCCGCACCGCAGCCGTGGTCGCCGCCGTCTCATAGGCCAGGCCCCCGTAGAACTGGTGGGCGGTGGAATCTTGCAATGGCCTTGCCGGGGTAGAGGGCCATTCTCTTCTTGGAGCGGGGCGCAGATGGGGAACGGCCAGGGTACGGGCCAGGATGGCTTGGGCCTGCAAAGCGGCGGCTGGCCAATCGGCGGGCATTTCGCCGGGCACCAAGGCCAGCAGGTAGTCTTCCAGTTGTACCCAGTTCAGCAGGTGCAGGCGCTCTGGGCCGCTTGGGCGAATCTGGATCAAGCCACGGTAGCGACGCTCCTCTCCCGCCGCAGGACGCAGCCCCCCTCCTTGCAGCCAAAGGGATCCCGAGTAGCGACGGGGCTGGCCCGGCCCGCTCAAAATCAGCGCTTGGCGGCGAACCTGCAGCTTCCAGATCCCTGCCGGAAAGGGCTGCTGATTCAAGACAAAGGGGCCGCTCAGCTCCAGTTGGGTCAAAGGCTCCGCGCCCCAGCGGCTGAACAGCTCCACGGCCAACCAATCTCCAGCAGTCTGGGCCTGCAGAGAGCCTCCCCAAAGGGCCCACAGGGATCCCAGCCCCATCACCGCCAACTGTCGTCGCCGCATCGGCCCCGCCCGGAGATTATGATGAGCTGGCCAGCAAAGGATCGTATCCCAGTTGTTGGCTGAGGCGGGCGCGCGCCAGTTCTCGATATTCCCAAAAATGCTCCCCCGCAGCACAGAGGCCCAGATATAGGTTCAGCAGGCTCGGTTTCTGGCGCCAGATCGTCCATAGCTGTTGCCAAAATTGGGCGCGAATTTGGGGATGAAGGATCCCTTGCCGCCAGATGAGTTGTAGAAGCAGATAGATCCCTTTGTGAAGGGGCAGCCGCATTGCTTGTTGCCGACCTACTTTAGTGCCGATACTCAGGCACTGTTGCAAACAGCGAGAGAGATATCGCGCCGGCTCATACAACTTCCAAAAACTTTCCAGATATTCCCGGGCAATTTCAGATGGAGAACGGGTGGGAATAAAGTTCATCAGCGTGTTTTGATCCCCAAACTCGGTGACGCCGATCCCCTCCAGCAACCGCTGCTCTTTTTTGAGGCGATTCCACAGTTGGGTGTTGGGTAGAGCCTGTAAAATCCCCAACATCGGCTGAGGAATACCGGTCTGCTCGACAAAAGCCTGGATGCGCTCCCCCGCACCTGGCCGCTCTCCGTCAAAGCCCAGAATAAACCCGGCGTAGATCAACAGCCCGGCATCGTTGATCTTGCGACAAGCCTCTACCAGGGGGTGGCGGGTATTCTGTAGCTTTTGAGTCATCTGTAAGCTGTCTTGGTCTGGGGTCTCAATACCCAGAAAGACCGCATAGAACCCCGCTTCTACCATCAACTGCATCAACTCTTCATCTTCAGCTAGGTTGACAGAAGCCTCTGTCATAAAGGTAAATGGATAGTTATGCTCCTTGCTCCACGGGATCAGCTCGCGTAAAAATCGCTTGACGTTGCGCTGATTGCCGATAAAGTTGTCATCTACCACAAAAATCGAACCTCGCCAGCCCAGGTCGTAGAGGGCTTGCAGCTCGGCCAGCATTTGGCTTGGCTCCTTGGTTCTCGGCTTGCGCCCATAAAGAGAGATGATGTCACAAAACTCACAATTAAAGGGGCAACCCCGCGAGAATTGCACCGACATCATGAAGTATTGATCCATGCGCAGCAGGTCAAATCTCGGCAGGGGGCTTTGGGTGACGTCTGGCTTTTCTGTGGCTCGAAAAATGCCCGCTTCTTGCCCAGATTCTAGAGCCTTGACAAAAGCCGGTATGGTCTCTTCTCCTTCGTCCAAAACCAAATAGTGAGCCCCGGATTCCAGGGCATCTTGGGGCACAGAAGTCGGATAGGGGCCGCCCACAGCTACTTTTTTGCCCAACTGCACCGCTTTGCGAATGAGTGCGTGAAAGTCTTGCTTCTGCACCAGCATGGCCGACAGGATCACCAGGTCGCACCACTGCCAATCGGCCTCCGTCTCGGGGGCGACATTGCGATCCACAAAGCGAATCTCCCAATCCTGGGGCAACAGAGCGGCAACGGTGATCAGGCCCAGCGGCGGCATCAGCGCTTTTAGCCCCACCATCTCGATGGTGCGATTGTAAGACCAGAAAGACTTGGGAAAGCGGGGATAGAGCAGCAACGCCTTCATACCCATCAGCTCCTAATCGCAGATTAAGGATTCCATTTGTTCAGCACTCCTAACAAATAGCCTCAGATAAAGCTGATGCAAAAACTTTTGTGAGATGCTTGCTGGCAATATTTCCTTCGCATTAGCAAACTGTGGACTGGCAAACCCTCTGGGTGCCTAAACCTTCAAAAAGCTTTTCTGGACAATTGTTAACTAAGAATCTAGGTTGATCTTTAGGGGTTACTGAAGAGAAAGCATTGCCTCAATTTTTCTGAGAAAATAGTATCGACTCTGGCCTTCTATGGCTACGGAACAGTTAGCTCTGCACACCTTGCTCAAAAACACGCTGAACCAAGCCACTGACGACGGAAAGTACTATCGCGCCGAGGAACGCCCAACCAAAGTTATCGATATTGAAGGCATCCCCGGCCAGCTTGTCGGCGATGGCCAGGCAAATGCCGTTCAAAATTAGCCAAAACAAACCCAGGGTAAGAACTGTAATCGGCAGGGTAATCAACCGGAGAAACGGCCTCACCAAACCATTGACCAGGCCAATGGCCAGAGCTGCCACCAAAGCACCCCCAAACCCAGAGACGTGGATCCCGGGCAAAAGCCAAGCCAAAATCATCACGCTCAAGGCTGACATCAGCCAGGTGGCCAACAGAGTTGCCATGCTCCCTCCTCTGCCCCAACAGGGCCGCAATCTTGCCCCCTATGCTAGCCGATCTGCTTAGGGATCCCTTCTGCAGAGACCTCTTCGGGGCTGTAAGTTTGCAACGCCAGTGCATGAATGCCCTGACCCATCTGTTCGGCCAGGGCGGCGTACACCAGGCGATGCCGTTGCAGAGGAGTTTTGCCGGCAAACAGGGGCGACACCACCTGCACGCGGTAGTGCCCCCCGGATCCCTGTTGCCGTCCCCCATGGCCAGCATGGCGGTGCGACTCGTCCTCCACGTGGACGTAGAGGGCTTGCAGCTTCTCAGCCAAGAGCTGTCGCAGGCGATCCGAGGTGAGCATGGGATCCCCTGCGGCCCTCAAGGTTGGGCGCCTGCCTTGGCAAAAGCCGCCTCGACCAGAGGGCGCAACTCGTTGCGGGCGTGCATCTCTTGCAGGATGTCGCAGCCGCCCACAAACTCGCCGTCAATATAGATCTGCGGGATAGTAGGCCAGTTGGAAAACTCTTTGATCCCCTGACGAATTTCGGGATCCTCGAGCACGTTGATCGCCGTGTAGGGAAAGCCCAGACTCTCCAGCACACGAACGGCGGCATAGGAAAACCCACACTGGGGCATCTCTGGGGTGCCTTTCATGTAGATCAGCACCTTGTGGGTGCGGATTTGGTCACGGATTTTCTCTTCCAAAAGGGGATCCAGCATGGTATTCAGCCACTATGACAACAACAGACGACAGGCAAACCAGGCTCCTATCGTGATCTCATTTTGATTCACTTCTAACATGCTTGGCACTCTCCCCACGGCCAGGCCGAGGAATTCTTTAGCGAAAATTCAGCGACAGGGTCGGCGATAGCCCCCAAACCCTGATTTTTCTGTTGACCTGGTCGATCCCTTGCTGGACACAGGTTTCAGGCCCTGCGGCGCCAAAATAATGAAATGAGGAGAAGGGGAAATTGCCGCCCAAAACCAGACCCTGGATCTGGGTAAGGGTTGTAACCGGGGGAAGTGGAATTCATCAGAGCAGACGACCCAAGCGCTCCCGCAACTCGGCGGCAGCCTGCTCCAGGTGGTCGGGAGTGTAGCCGGTGGTCTCTACCCGGACGGCGAGGTGGGTGTCCTGGCTTTCGTGGAGATGGATCCACAAAACGTGGCGGCCATCTTCGGTTTTGCGGTTGGCGGCTTTGACGCCGTTTTTGGGGGCAGCGTAGGCATTTGAGTCGTAGCGAACCAGATCCACCCAGGGAAGGTCGCGCAGGAGCTTTTCCACCTTGACCCAACTGCGAGGGCGGTGATGGCTGCTGTCGCTCCGCAATTGGATGACCTGGGAGCGATCTCGACCGGAATCGGGGAGAGCCGCCCGCGGGATCCGCGGCTGGACTTGCGGTTGCAGATAGGGCAAATACACCAAAGATTTGTATTGCTCGTGGATGTAGCAGACCGGGATCCCCAATTGGCTGCCCACCACGGCCATGATCATGGCCTGGGCTTTGAAGCCCCCGGTGGCGGCGAAGGTGACGATCCCTTTGGCGCTCTCCGCCAACTGTTGCAACAGCTCGGCCATCCGCTCCAGGGAGGATCCCTCTAGCTCGTAGTTGACGCCGGGGAGGGGCACCAGGGAAACCTGTTGTTGGCCCAGCGCTTCTTCAAAAAAGAGTTTCAAAATCTGGGCACACTCCAGCCCCTCAGGGGTTTCGGAGTAAAGCAAAATCAAGGCATCCTGGGGAGTGGGATCCAGCCGGTAGTAGGTGTTGGTTTCGGCGCTGATCAGCTCCAGTTCTGTCTTTTTCATCCAGGCCAAGGCCCGTTCTGGATCCCCGATGGTTTTTTGGCCGACCCAAGGGCGTTGCGGCTGCAGGTCTTTGTCCGGGTTGGTGAGCAAAGAGGTGCCCACGGTCATGAGGATGGTCTGCATGGGTTATCCCCTAACTTTCTCGAAGTTTTTAGGGGCTCCGTCCCCTTTCGCGATCAGAGCAGCTTTACTTTGCGAACTCTACCATCTCCCCTTAAGTCGAGCACCTCTACCTCCACCTCTTGCCCCACCGCCAGGGATCCGGCCTGTTTCGGCTCTTTTTGGGTGAGCTTGATATCCGTATCCACGATTTGGAAGGTCACTTCGTTGCCCTTGATATTGGTGATGCTGGCCTTGAGGTGTTGCCCAATTTTGAAGCGGGCCTTGGTAGAAGCTGCTGCATTTTCAACTTGGGGCTGAGCCTGCTTTTGTTCAGGTTGCTCTTTGGGCCGCAGTGCCTCTGGCTGGGGCTTGGCCTCGCCGCCGCGGGAATGGGTCGGACGACCGCCATTGGGATCGGGAGGGGACGGGATCTCGCCGATCGGCACTCCCCCATCTTTGTAGTAGCGGGCCAGGCGGGCGGCCCAGCCCAGGATCTGCAGCATCTCAGCCGGCCTATCCTGCAGAGGTTGCAAGTACCTTTTACAGGTTTGGTCGATGAGTCGGTAGTAGCGTGGGGTTTCGTTGCTGCGGTGGAGGCCAGTTTCTCGCACCAGCTCGCCGGTGAATCGGAAGAAACGGGATCCCGCGTCGGGGAGATGGGCCACCGAGCGGAGGTAGGCGAGGCACTTGCTCAATTCGTTGACATCTACCCTTTCCTTCGCCAAAGTCATGGCGATGCCGTGGGCAAGATCCCAAGATTGGGGGCTGAGATCGACCGGAGCTGACAGCATAGAGGCACCCTCAGTAGGCGGTGGTGGGCGGCTCGCGCAGATGGGTGGGGCTCAGGATGGCGGCCAACTGCCGAAGCTGATCGGGCAGGATGTAGCCCTGGGCAGCTTGGATCTGCTTTTGCACAAAGGCTTTGAGGGCTTCTCCTTCTAGGGTATCGGCTTGTGGGGGATCGTAGCGGCTGTAGCGCTCTTTCAAGTTGCGGGGCCGCTCGATCTTGTCCAGGGTGACCTGCAGGGATCCCAGTCCTACAGGCTTGCCGCCCCCCACCTTCAGCAGCAGCGGATGCGCGGGATCCTGACCCAACACCGTGAACAAGGTGCCCAGCTCGGCAGGAGTGAGGTTTTTGAAGTGGATCTGGGTTTTGAAAACCGTATTTTGCACCGCCTGCTGGGTGGGCGTCCCCTTTTGATGGCTCTGCAAAGCCCTGCGGTGCGTGTAATAAAACTTGCGCCCAACCGCCTTGCCGTTTTCAAAGTAGGCTCTGCGCTGGTCGGGGCGGGGACGGTACAGCGGGGGCAGGGATCCGCCGCCGGAGCCGGTGCCAGTGGCAACGGCATCCCTGAACTCCACCAGCCCCTGCCAGTTGAGGGCGCCAAAAACGCGGCTGGCAGGACACAGCCGCTCCTTCTGGCGGCAGGGGTGCCGCTCCGGCGGGATCTGATTTCTGTAGCGGCTGGTGATCACTGCAAGGGTGCTGTTGGTGATCGCCTCGTACATGGCCCGGATGGCCCCCTTGAGGGAGCTGCCCTGGATCTTGAGCCGCCCGTCGGGGGTGGTGGTCATGGTTTTGAGCACCGGGATCCCGTTGACGCCGACGTCGCTGCCCAAGGCCAGGTGGCCGGTGGAAATGTGGAGAGCGGTCTGCACCGTCAGGGTGAGAAAGAGGGTGCCGTGCAACTTGTCGGGATGGAACTTGGCGTGGCCAGCGGGCCGCTCCAGCTTGGGGGGCTGCTGGGGAAAGGGGATCAGCTCGTAGGGCTTGGGAGCCATGGCCTGCTCACCTCCACCCCGGTCTCGGCTGCCGGCGGGCGTTCTGGCAGAAGCAGAATGGGCGGGCAAGGGTCGGGGGCCTTGGGGAGTCATCTTGACCTCGGGATGAGAGCAACAAAGTGAACGCGGGCGGTGCGCCCATCGCGAAAGTAGCGCTGGCCCAGCTTGAGAGACCTCGGATAGCTGAGACCTTGGGGGAAGCGGGTTTCCGGACTTTGGGATCCGTACAGGTCGGCCTCGCGATCCTCCCCCTGCCACTCCCCGGCCAGCGGCACAAAGAAGTCGGGAGGAGGTTGGATCCCCAGATACAGCAGATCCCAGCCGCGGGGGGTGCTTTTCCAGCGCAACTCCCGTTGTTGGCAGAAGACTTGTCCCTCTTGACAGACCAGATCTGGCGGGATCCCCACCTGAATGCCGCTGACGCGGTGGGGCCAGCGCAAAAAGGTGTAGGTTTCTTCGGCGGCGGCAAAACAGGCCGAGAGGATCTCGGAAAGCGAGGACGCCGTCCCGCCGTTGCAAGCGGCCAGATCCTGAACCTTGTAGGCGGCTACGTAGGCTGGTTTCATACCGCTTTGGCCTCCGTTTGCAAGAGCTGAGCCCAACTTTTAACGGCGGCGGCCAGCAGGTGCTCCACCTTGGCCTCAGACGTTTGCTCCCAGGTCAGCCGCGCCCCAAAGCCCAAGGGCATCGGCTCCGCCCCCACCGGCACTAACTGGCGATCGGGTTTGGCAAAGCCGTATTTGCCCGCCTCTTCTGGACTGAGAAACTCGCCCGCCCCCAGCAGGGATCCCCTTGGCCAGGCAAGCTGGGATCCCAGCAGCCGTAGCTCCTGGCTCCCCTCCTCCACCAGGCAGCCCGGGTAGTCCACCGTCGCCCACTCGTACTCCACCCGAACGCGGCCCATGCCGCGGGATTTGGCAAAGCCGATCCCAAACCATCCTTCGTCCAGATCCCGCAGCACCAGCCCCAGCAGGCCCAGTTGCGCCAGGGTAAAGTTTTTCAGGTGAATCTTGGTTTGAAAGGATCCCTCGACACAGACTTGGTAGCTAAACGGCCCCACCGCCACCGACCCGAAGACGCGATCGATGGCCACCCCGTTGCGTTCCTCCAGCCGCAGAGGTGTCCCCGGCTTGGGATAGGCATCCTCGATGCGCACCCGGCTGGCGATGGCCGTGTTGCCAAACATCTGGTCCGTAAAAGAAGAGAGGGCGTAAACTCGGTGGGACTCGGCAATTTTTTCCAGCCACTGGTTGGCCTTTTGGTCGAGGGGATCGCTGGCCCAGAGTTGCAACTTGTTCCCCTCAGGCCGTCTGTCGCCGCCCACCGTTCGGACAATGCGCTCGGCGTGGGCGCGAATGGCCCCTTTGAGGGAGCTGCCGGGAAAATAGACTGTCCGCCCGCCGCCGCGATAGGTTTCCACAAACTCCATATCGGGTTTTGTCGGATCCGCCCCTTGTTTGCCCGCTTTGATGAGCACAGGGCCATCCGGCTTGAGGGTGAGGCAGAGGGTGCAGTGGTTAACGTAGCGCTTGTGCATGGCCTGGGATCCTTCACTGAAGAGGAACAAGAGGGTTTTCGCCCAGCCCTTGCGCTAGCTGCGGGGGCCGACGGGAGCGACAGCGGTTAGTTTGGCAACCAGGGCTTCCACCCAGTCTTGGCGCAAGGCAGCAGCCTCTTCCGGGCTGAGGGGGTGCCGCTCTCCGGCCACCAGCTCTTGCAGATAGGTCAGCAGCCGCCGCGGATCCCCTTCTGAGTCAAACCAATAGACCGCCCCGATCTCCAGGCGGACGACCCCCAAGCCGCGGGAGCGCCCCCCTCCCAAGGGGATCTGCTCCGTTTCCAATTGGTGCAAGCCGATGGCCAGCAGGCCCAGCTCCCATGCTTCGGCATTTTCGACAACGGCATGGAACTGAAAGGGGGTGTTGGCCGGCACCACTTGAAAGTCGTAGAGCTTGCCCTCTGCCGCCGTCTCCGTATCCCGATCGATGGCCACACCATCCCGCTCTTGGTACTGGCCAAACCAGGCTTCCCGCACCACCGGCAAATCGCGGATCTGCACCTTGCCCGCCAGCCAAGGGGATCCAAACGCCTGCGAGACCCAGTCGGTGGCCTCGATCAGCTTTTGCGTCAGGGTTGCGTCGTCGTCTTTGTAGGTGTTCTTAATTTGGTTGACCAACCGGACTTGCTCGCTACTGGTCAACTCGCTGGGATCCCTGGCCAGCGCCGGATCGATGCCGCGCAAAAAACTCTCCAGGCGGGAGCGCAGCGCCCCCTTGAGGCTGGAGCCGGGGATAAGCGGGCGGCCCAGCGCGTCCTTGAGAACCGGCAGATCGGAGCCGATGGGCTCGGTGGAGCGGCCCACCCCGATGTGCAGGGCAGTCACGGTGGTGAGCGTGCCGGTGATCTCCAAGCGGTTTTTGAAAACGTCGAACATCGTTCCCTCAAATCAGGTTAAGGCTGAAGTTAACGCTCCACTACGGCTTCGGCAAACAGGATGGGGATGATTTTCAACTGGCTGAGCCGAAAGGTCGAGACGACACCCTCAAGGGCACAACTGGTCACGACTTAAGATCCTCCCCCTTCTCGCTTGTACTTGAGGTAGCGCGCCCCATAGCCTAGGTAACGCCGGATCAAGTCGATTTTGATCTCGTTGACTTTGGGGGATGTTTTCTCAACGCCGGCCTCCCTGGCAATGGCGAGGGCCTTTTGATGGATCCAGTTGTCGATGTCTTTGATGATGGCTTCGGCCAAGGAGTTCTTGCCCCGACCCCACTTTTCGTCTCGCCCCATCTGGTAGCGCAAGAAGTTCTTGATCACCTCTGAGCTTTCGGTGGAAGCTGCCACATGCAACAAATTGCGGTACTGGGCCTCTTCCAATTTGTCCAGATCTTTAAAGTTATCCAAGGCAGTTTGGATTCTGGCGACCAGCTCATCTTCGGCCAGCCGAATGTGCCGCTGGATCTCAAGTTCCTGTTTTTGCTCCAGTTTGCTCTCGCTGGTGGCGAAGGTCATAGCGGGTTCTCCCAGAAATGATGATGGAACAGACTACAGACTTCAATTTGGCCAAATCCTTCCGCGGTTCGCTCGCCGATGCCCCAGTATTCCATCTCCGCCAAAATCGAGATCCAGCGCTCCATTTGCGTGGTGCTCAGCAGGAAGACGCTGCCCTGGGTTGTAACCAGCTCTACATCTTTAAAAAGCCCCCAGGCGGCGTTCCAGCCGGAAACATAGGCGTAGCTGCTGCAGGCCAGCTCCAAGACCAGGGATCTGTCCTCACAGTTGGCCTCTTCCTGGAGCATTGACGGCGTGAGCACAGTGGTGCGCTGCCAGCGCTCCTTGAGGATGGCCCCCGACTGCAGCCCGATGGAGAAGTACTGCCGCTCCGGCGGCAAGGGCTGCCAGGGATCCCCAAACACCTGCCATTGTTTCCAGCGCTGCTGCAGCTTTTGGTTAAAGGCTGTCACCCGCTCAGCCAGGGAGGGCTTCGGGTTCCTCAGGTGTCGAGCGGCGAGGCTGACCCGGCCCAGCCCCCGCGACACCCCCCCTCCCAAGGACAAACGGCGGGCGTGGGTGTTGAGGTAGCCGGCGAGGGCTGCTGCCAGCTCGCGATCCTGCAGATAGATGTGGCCGCTGAAGAGGGAAGGCTGTAAGCTCCCATCTCGCCCAGCCCGGCCCTCGTTGATCACCTCCAGGCTGTAGAGGATCTGGTCGGCGGCGGTGGCGCGGCGGCGGTTGATCCCCACCCGCGTGAGCAGGCGCTTGGACACGGCCACCCTTCGGTAGCGGGATCCCCCCTCCTGGCTGTAAAAGCCGCCGAAGGGCTCCACCCTGCCTCCGGAGCCATCCGGCTCTGCTGGATCAAAGGGGATCCCCAGCCGCTGCGAGCAGAAGCGATCCAGCAGTGTGTCGAACACCCCCGTTTTGCCCGCCTCTGAGCGGAAGCCGGGGTTGTTTTTGGAGCTGAAGGCCGTGGCCGGCAAAACCCGGCTGCCGGATCCCGGATAGGCATGGGTAAACACCGCCGGACGGGTCTCCGTGAACAGGGCAGCCAGATCTCCTGTCAGGGCCTCGCCGGGGCGGCGCCGGCTTTGGCGGAGCAGGAGGTCGGCCAAGGCCCCCCGGATCACGCTGCCGGGAATGAAGTCCTGGGCCTCGCTGATGGAGCCGCCCGGCTTTTGCCGACCGATGGCCAGGGGAGACTCGGCAGTGAGCGTGATTTCAATGGCCTCCATCAGCTCCCTCCTCCGGCCAAAAAGGCCCAATCTGCATCATTGGGCTGCAGGGCAGCTAGAGACTGGGGATCCCAGTGCAACCAACCCAAGCCTGCAGATTTGCTGCCCCCCAGCGCCCCAATGTGGTGCAGGGCCGCCCGCAGCAGGGTCTTGCCCCAGGGAGGGCAGTCGGGCAAAAGCTGCAGGGATCCGGAGAAGATCAGCTCGGCTGCCGGCGAGGTCTCGATGAGGTAGAGCCGCTGATCCTCGGCGGTGCGGCGGCGGCGGTTGAGGGTGACTCCTGGGCGGAGGGCCAGTTCCAGCGCCGTCGGCGGCACCTCACAGACAAGATCCTCTACCCAGAGGCGGGAAGGCAGGGCCGGATTGCCGAAGATCTGGCAGACCAGGCAATGGGATCCGGCGTAGCCCTCGACCTGGTATTCGGGGCGGTCGAAGTGGCCGTCGCTCCCCTCCCGCTTGGGACACATGCGATCGGGGTCGGGGGAGCGGCAAATGGCCCAGCCGAGGCCGCGGGCCAGCTTTTCGCACTCGTGGCGCAGCCTTCCCTTCAACTGGGAGCCGGGGATGAGCAGCCTGCCGTAGGCATCCTTGAGCAGGGGCTTGTCCGCCAGGGAGCCGCTGGAGCCGCCGGATCCCACCGCCAGGGCCGAGGCGAGGGTGGCCTTCAAAGGGATAGAGGTGCTCGTTTGGGGCAGCTCTGCCAGCCGAACCATCACTTCACCTCCACAGGAACGGGCCGGCCCTCGACCTGGGGCTGTTTTTGCACAAAAGCGTACAGATCCACCAGATCTCGCCAGATGGTCTCGTAGGTGGGTTCCCCCTCCGCCGCCACGTACATCCAGGGGGGGAGGTGGCCGTCGTTGGTTTTGGCCTTGCACCAGGTGCGTTCAAAGGCCTCGATCAGCGGCTGCCCTTTTTGGCCCAGCCGGGTGCGGAAGTAGAGGTAGTTGAGGGTGGCGGTGCGCTTGCCTTTTTCCAAAAAGCTGCGGATTTGGTAGAGCTGGGAGCGGGGAAAATCCGCCGCCTGCAAAGCTTGCACCGTTCTCAGCAGCCCGCGGATCTCCGGGACGGTGTAGGGGCCGGCGTAGAGCTTGAGGAGGTGGCCGTTCTGGCGGATCTCCAGGGCCTGCTGGCGAAAATCCTGGATGCTGGAGGCGATCAAAGTCACCGATTTCAAAGAGAGAAAGTCGATGGTAGCCACCGAGAAGTCTTGGTCGCGGGGCTTCAGCTTTTTGGCGCGGCTTTTGGCAGATTTCAACAGTTGTTCGGTCAGCCTTTCGGCATAGTAGATGGGGGTGTCTTCCGAGGCAAACAGCACGCCTGCCGAGGTGGAGAGCCGGCAGAGCTGGTCTGGGCTGTCGGCCGGGTAGCGGTGCGGCACCTGGCCGAGGGAGCGAGCGGCGTAGGTGGCCGATTTGGCCAGCAGGATCTGCTCGAATTGCTCACAAAAGGTGGCGGCGATCTCCAGAGCCTTGTGGGCCGGCACCACCATCAGCACATCGTCCCCGCCGATGGTCAGGATCTCGAAGGGGTGGATCCACTCGCCGTTGCGGTCTCTGCCGGTTTCTGGATCCGGCGGCAGGCCCCGCAGCCGGTGCGCCTGCAGGTGCTGGGCAAGGGCGCGGTAAACGGCTTGTTCCGTGGCCTCGGAAACGTCGTGGCTAAATTGCCGGTAGGCCTCTGGGGTTTGGATCTGCTGCACGTAGCCGCCCATATTGTTGCCGTCGGCGTAGAGGTAGGCCACAAAGCCCTGGCTGGCGTTGGCCACTTCCCGCAGCGATTGCGCCTCGCCGGGGCCGGATCCCCTGTAGGGCTGCAAATAGCGCTCCCGGTAGGGCTCGCCGGCGGGAGAGTCGAGGAAGCGGGCAAATCGCGTTACCCAGCTTTCCACAAAGCCGGGATCCCAATTGGGGAATTTGCGGAACCACCCCTGCTGGCCCGTCTCCAGGCGCTTGGCCTGGCGGCCCACCAGCGCTTTGCGGGCCGTAGCCTCTGAGAGCCAGGGCTGACCTGGCAGGTCGGCTTTGGCCAGGGCCGGGCGGCGGTCGGTGCTGTCGCGGCGCAGGTAGGGGTGGGTTTCAAAAAAGGCAGGATGGGCGCGGCTGGGACGACCGGGATCCGGATTGCCGTTGCGGCGGTGCTGGAAGCGGGCAGCCAGGTGGCCCACCAGCTCGTTGAAACTTTTGCGGGTCTGGAAGCCGGCTTCGCTGCCATCTCCAAAGTAGGCCCTCACCAGGGGGTGGGCCTGGTGTTGGGCCAACCAGTCCAGCCAAGGGGTGCGTTCGATGGGATCCCGCAGCAGGCCGTAGCGCAGCTCCAGCAGCCGAAAGGCGGATCCCACGGCACAGGCGTTGGCGGTGAGGGTTTCTTCGGTGTAGCGGCGCTCAATGGCCTCGCAGAGGTCGTCCACATAGGCCGCCGGACAGAAGGCCAAGAGGTTGCCGCCGGTGGAGTAGATGAGGAGCTCCGGAATAAGAGCCTGCGCCAAAGCCGGGTAGTGCTGCTGCAGCCAGGGCCGGATCCGCCGGTTCACGTAGTCCCTTAGCTCTGCTTGAGACTCCTCCCCCAAGGCTTCCCACCCCAAGTAGGTTTGCTCAGGATCCCCGAAGAAGGCGGGCAGATCCACCAGGTTAATGCGATCCAACAGGGCCGAGGCGCCGCGGATTTCCGGCAGTTTGGCGGACTCGAAAACGTAGCCCTTGATCTTGGTGGCCCCCCCGTAAACCAAGCCGATGCGGGTGGTCTGCCGCCACAGCTCCGGATAGCGCGATTGCAGCTCTGCCAAGGTTTTGGGAAAGGTTGCTGCCGCCACGCTCTCCTGAAATTGGCGCACCTGCGCCCAAAGAGGTTGCAGCGCTTCCGGGATCCCGGCTGCGTCGTCGGTGCGGATGGCTGCGCACATCTGCTGCAGAATCGGCAAGGGGAATTGGGGATCCCGCCCTTCTCCCCAAGCCAGGCACCAGGCCAAGGCGATGGGCACGGGGGAGGTAGAGGAGGTAGCGGTCATGGACAACACCTGGCAAAAAAGAATAGAACGCAGCTTCTGTGCCTGCGGGCAAATCCGAACCCGACTTTTGACTGGGGCGATCCTTGAACTTCACAAATCCTTCATAAAAACCAAAGGCGCTTCAAAAAGACGGCGTCGGCCATAGCAGCCACGCGGGCAGAGAATCGCAGCCGACAGAGAGAGGCGACAGCAGTGACTGATGGTTGCATTTTGCTACTCCAGACTGGGAGACAGTATAGGCCGATTTAGATCCATTGCCAACAGATTCAAGACTTTTTTCGGTTGGCCCAGCCAGCGATTTAAAGGTAAAGCAAATTGGAAGGGATCCCTTCTCAAATCCTCTCAAAGGAAAAGTGGCTCTGGGTTGATTTTGGATAGGGGCTGCTATTGACTGGGGATGAGCAAAAATTGGCTGGGCCTATGCTGACCAAGTTGAGTTTTTCAGAGCCACCCATCGCCGGAGCAGAAAGCGGCAAGTGGCCGGCGGGATCCGAGCTGGTGGGGATCACCCTGGAAGTGCAGGCCCCTCAGCCCTACCTGTTGGATCCCCACTACGCTAAAGGGCTGCACGCCTGGTTTTTGGGCGAGGTGCAGCAGATGGATCCGCAGCTATCTGCCTATTTGCACGACGGAGAATCGGAAAAACCCTTCACCCTCTCCCGGCTGATGGGGCCCTTGCGCGAGCAGAGTGGGCGACTGCTGATCCCGCCCCAGATCCCCTTCCGCTGGTCGATCACCGCCCTCAACCCCCAAGTGGTGGAGTGGCTGCGGGAATGGTGCCGACGGCTGCCCCCCTGGCTGGAGTTGCGCGGATCCCCGCTGCAAATCCTGGGATGGAAGATCTCGATCCCCCCGCGCACCTACCGTCAACTGCTGGAGCAGCCCCTTGTCCATCGCTCCTGGAGCCTCTCTTTCATCTCGCCCACCAGCTTTCGCCACCGCGGCCACCATTTGCCGCTGCCGGTGCCTCGCAACCTGTTCCACAGCTATTTGCGCCGTTGGAACGATTTTTCCGGCCTGCCCATCGAGGTGGAGCCTTTTCTGGATTGGGTGGATGGGGAAGTGGTCATCCAGCGGCACCGGCTGGAATCGGTTAAAACCACCGCCGGGCGCCAGGGATCCGTGACGGGCTTCGTTGGCTGTGTACAGTTGGCGGTCTCCTCCCGCGCGTCTGAACTGTTGCAGCAGCAGCTCCAGGCCCTGATCCACTTCGCCCCCTACTGCGGCACCGGCCACAAAACCCCCTTTGGGCTGGGGCAAACCCGCCTCGGTTGGCTGGCCGAAGAGCTGCCCGCCACCCCCGTCCTTTGCCGGGAAGAGCAACTGGCCCGGCGCATCGAGGAGCTGAGCGCCCTCTTCCTCAGTCAGCGGCAACGCCAAGGGGGATCCCGCGCCGAAAAGACGGCCCAACTTTGGGCAACAATCTTGGCCCGACGAGAGCTAGGAGAGAGCTTGCAGCAGATTGCCGCCGACCTGGAGATGCCCTACGAGACGGTGAAGACCTATGTCAAACTGGCCCGGCGAGCTCTCCATTCTGCACCCGACACGATGGATCCCTCATCTGCTCGATAAGGATCCCGCCTAGAAGTCGGAAAAAGCCGTAAGCCCTGAGACTGTCTTTGCCCAAGGTGCCTAGTTTCCGTCCCCTTGCGGGGAAAAGGTAGGGATCAACAGAGCGGTTGAACCCCCAAACGGGGGAGACCGTCTTGGGGTTTCCGTCCCCTTGCGGGGAAAAGGTAGGGATCAACTTCTGGATCAAATCGGGGTCGATGTCGCTGTCGATTTCCCTTACGTTTCCGTCCCCTTGCGGGGAAAAGGTAGGGATCAACATTGAGGAGTGTCGCGCCGCCGTGCGTGCCGCCAGCCGCCTCTGTTTCCGTCCCCTTGCGGGGAAAAGGTAGGGATCAACAAACGCTACGGCTAACGCGCCGTTTCGGTTCAACGCCCACGGTTTCCGTCCCCTTGCGGGGAAAAGGTAGGGATCAACGGCACTCCCCTAGAGGAGAACGAGCCGGACAACTCTGAGGAGTTTCCGTCCCCTTGCGGGGAAAAGGTAGGGATCAACTAGTACACATCGCGGAGTTTTACAAGGACCAGCGCCAACACCGGTTTCCGTCCCCTTGCGGGGAAAAGGTAGGGATCAACGCGCTACCGGGTTTGTCTCCTGGGGCCGGATGAGGTCTTGCCGCTGTTTCCGTCCCCTTGCGGGGAAAAGGTAGGGATCAACATCAATCAGGGCTGAGGCCCAAGGAGCCAAGATGAAGTTTCCGTCCCCTTGCGGGGAAAAGGTAGGGATCAACGCGTTTGCTTAACGGCCAAGCAGCCGAAGCGCTGCTTATGGGTTTCCGTCCCCTTGCGGGGAAAAGGTAGGGATCAACATTGGGAGCAACCAACGTGGCTCTTATCGAGCCGCGGTTTCCGTCCCCTTGCGGGGAAAAGGTAGGGATCAACGAGGGGCTATCCGAGGCTATTGAGAACGGCTGGGCAGGCAAGTTTCCGTCCCCTTGCGGGGAAAAGGTAGGGATCAACTGGCAGAAGCCACCCCCTTTTGTTCTTTGGAGGTACGCGTTTCCGTCCCCTTGCGGGGAAAAGGTAGGGATCAACCCCAGGGCGAAAAATTCTCTCAGCTGTCCCTACGCCGTTTCCGTCCCCTTGCGGGGAAAAGGTAGGGATCAACCTTTTGTTCTCTACAGCTTTCAAAGCCGGGATCCTGCGTTTCCGTCCCCTTGCGGGGAAAAGGTAGGGATCAACGTCGCTCGTCCACTCGGCTTCGCCCTCCAGCGCCACCGCGCCGTTTCCGTCCCCTTGCGGGGAAAAGGTAGGGATCAACGTCGCTCGTCCACTCGGCTTCGCCCTCCAGCGCCACCGCGCCGTTTCCGTCCCCTTGCGGGGAAAAGGTAGGGATCAACACTTGAGGGCGACACCGCTAAGGTCGACTACGCCGAGGCGTGTTTCCGTCCCCTTGCGGGGAAAAGGTAGGGATCAACACGAAGACCTGGTGGCCCAGCTGCAGGCTGCACGCAAGGTGTTTCCGTCCCCTTGCGGGGAAAAGGTAGGGATCAACAGAGATTGTCACCGCTCATCGCGAGCGGCTATCGCAGCGTTTCCGTCCCCTTGCGGGGAAAAGGTAGGGATCAACCTGGCCATGACTCAACTGCGCTGGATTCCGGAAAACCAGCGCGTGTTTCCGTCCCCTTGCGGGGAAAAGGTAGGGATCAACTCTCCGGAAGAACCTGGACGCCAAGGGCGACGACGCCCAGGGTTTCCGTCCCCTTGCGGGGAAAAGGTAGGGATCAACTCGACCACGTCGGCCCACGCGGCTCAACGTTCAAGCGTTGTTTCCGTCCCCTTGCGGGGAAAAGGTAGGGATCAACCCTTGGAACGCTACCCAGAGCAGCACTATCAAATGCTGTTTCCGTCCCCTTGCGGGGAAAAGGTAGGGATCAACCTGGCCGCCGTCTACGGCGTCGAGCCGACGCCCCAGGCGGTGGTTTCCGTCCCCTTGCGGGGAAAAGGTAGGGATCAACCCCGCTGAGTGCGGGTTTCAGTAAGCGGTTAAAACGGTTTCCGTCCCCTTGCGGGGAAAAGGTAGGGATCAACGATTCCTCCTACTATTTCTGCAGCCGGATCGAGCACCCGACGTTTCCGTCCCCTTGCGGGGAAAAGGTAGGGATCAACGCTTGGCTTGCCCCTCACCGATTCACCCAGTTACGACCGGGTTTCCGTCCCCTTGCGGGGAAAAGGTAGGGATCAACCTGGAGCCCGGCGATACCCACGACCCCTACACGGGGGAGTTTCCGTCCCCTTGCGGGGAAAAGGTAGGGATCAACACATCATCTCGGTCGTCCAATCCTTCGTGCGGGGCTTCAAGTTTCCGTCCCCTTGCGGGGAAAAGGTAGGGATCAACCCGAGATCCAGGGGCTTTGGGTGGACGCCAAAGACCGTTTCCGTCCCCTTGCGGGGAAAAGGTAGGGATCAACAGAGGCTGGCGGCGCGGCACCGGCGTTGGGCGAGAGGTTTCCGTCCCCTTGCGGGGAAAAGGTAGGGATCAACGTTGCTTCCGTGTCCAGATGCAGTTTCTGCCGCCCGTTTCCGTCCCCTTGCGGGGAAAAGGTAGGGATCAACGAAGCCCAACAGCCTCAGCGGAAGAAAAAGAAGAAGGAAGTTTCCGTCCCCTTGCGGGGAAAAGGTAGGGATCAACCAGGCGCCTTGGCCACCCGCAAGCAAGGGGGCCAGACGTTTCCGTCCCCTTGCGGGGAAAAGGTAGGGATCAACGGGACGTCCCCGAGGACGTCATTACCCAACTCAGACAAGTTTCCGTCCCCTTGCGGGGAAAAGGTAGGGATCAACCTGACCCAGTCCGAGGTGGAGCGTGCCCTGCAAGGGGCGGGTTTCCGTCCCCTTGCGGGGAAAAGGTAGGGATCAACCATGTACGTTCCTGGGTATGGGATTGGTGAGCGGGTGGTGTTTCCGTCCCCTTGCGGGGAAAAGGTAGGGATCAACCCTACCCCCGGAAAAGCCTGAACTCATGCGGTTTTCAAGGTGCGTTTGCGAGGGAGTACGGAGACTTCCCGACACAGATATTAACATCGCTTTGGCAAATAAGCGCAAGTCGGAGAATTCGCTCTTTTAGGGGCATTATGCTACATTTTCGCGCCAATCCCGGCAAAAGCTACTAGATCCCTCTTAAAAACTGGCGCCGGCAAAGAAAAGCTAGCAATGGCTCGCCCCGACGGATTGCGCACAAAACTTTACAATTTTGGCCGAGCTGAGAACCTCAAAAAATGAGGTAGTCCGGCGGCTCGTAGGGGGGAGGCCCCCCGAAGACCTTGGTGCGTTGTTTGGCGCTGGCATCCAGAGGGTAGGCCCGCAGGCTATCTTCCTGGAGGTTGAGCAGAGGCAGCCACGACTTTTCCAGCTTCTCTTCCAGCTCGGCAGTGTCCAGGGGGCATTCAAAAACGGAGCGTTGCACTCGCTGGCAGCACTGCTCCAGGCACTTGGCCAACTGGTGTCGGCGCTTATCGTCCACCACGTCGTAGCAAACCAACCACAGCATCAGCGCAGCTCCATTGCTTCGTACTCCAGGTTGCCGCTCACCAGGCAACGGCCCAGCCAGCGGGCTTGCTCCAGCACAATTTGGCTCAGGGCTAGGCGACGCGACTGGGGAGGATAGAGCAACGGCTGGCGGAAGCGGCGCTCCAGCTCACCCAAAAACAGCTTTTTGGCCAGGGATCCCAGCCATACGCCTGTCCCATCCGGCGACGGCTCGAAATCTTCCGGGGTGAGCAGGCCAGCCTTGATGAGCTGGATTACGGCCCAATCCACTACCAAGGGCCGAAACTCTTCCATCAGATCCAGCACTAGGTTGGGGCGATAGGGCAAATTGGTGTGGAAAAAGCCCAGGTAGGGATCCAAGCCGGCCATGACGGCTGCCGGGAACACCCGTGCCAGCAGCACCCCGTAGCCCCAACTGAGGAGCGCGTTAATCGGGTCGAGGGGCGGCTGGCGGTTGCGGCCTCTGAAGTTCCACTCGGGCGAGAAGCAGTGCTGGAGAGCTTGGTAATAGATGCGGGCACAATGGCCCTCCAGACCCATCAGGGCTTCCCGCTCTGGGCAAGTGGCGGCGCGATCCAACTATCGTTTCCACGCTGCGATCCAGCAGTTGGGCCAGAGCGGCGGCGGTCAACTGGATCCCGGGCAGTACCACCACTAGCTCTAGTTCGGCCAGGCGGCAAAGCTGCTCTTGGCCGCGGCGCCGAATGAGCAAGCTTTGGTTCTGGCAGTGAACCACGGTACCCGGCTCGGTTAAATAGAGGGTGGTCATGGGCAGGCGGGTTTGGCAAGGGCCAACTCGGGCCGGTAAAACCCCAGCTCTGCCTGCGCTTCTTGGGCCATCTGTTCCCGATAGGCCAGAGGGGCAATCACTTCGCCGTTGGGTCGCCAGTCCCGCAGGCGCATGGTGAAATTGGTGTCTCCCACCCGCACATAGGCGCGGAAGTAGCGGTCGCTGGCCGGCCTCTGCCGGAGAATGTGCAGGATCTTTTCCCGTTCCCCCGCATCGGCCACCTCCCGCCGCACCAAAGCCGGGATCCGCTCGTAGGCAATGGGCTGGAAGGTGGGGTGGCGCACCGTGTTGTCCACGTAGCGGCGGGCAAACTCCGGCGCAAAGCGCAAAATCAAGAGCGCCTTGGGCAGATAGAAATCAGATCCCCAGGCCTCTTCCCAGGCCGCTTGCACCGCTTCGGGGGTGGGCAGGTTCCCCTGCTTCTGGCGGGCCACTAGCTCTGCCGGCACCGCAGGGTCAGACCAGGGCACCACCGTCAGGCGAGGCGAGCAAATGCGATCCAGGCGAAAGTTGTGCCAGCCCAGGGATCCGGCAGCCTGCGGGAGCTGACCAAAGGCCGCCAAATACTTGGCGCGGCGGGCATAAAACAGGCAAACCGGGTAGGTGAAAACCCTTTGGATCCCGTGCTGGCGGGTTTCGTAATCAAAGCGGATCAGCCCTGCCGCCGGTTTTGTCCAGAAGGCCTCTAGCTGGTTTTGGTATTCGTCCACCCGCTCCTGCTGTTCGTCGGAGAGGATGTATTCAAACCAGACAAACAGCCGCCGCTGCCGGTGTTGATGACCTCTCCAGATATCGTCCAGCAACACCTGCACGTCGGGATGCACAAAGGCCACGTCGCTGAGGACGTGGTAGATCTGCTCAAGCTGGCCGCCCGACAACGTCAAGGCCGAGGCAGCCGTCGGCAAGGAGGGGCGATCCCCGGCGGCGCGGCAGCGAAAGTTATCTCTTCGCTTGGAGTTGGCCTCGATTGGCTGCAGCCAGCCCCGGGCGGCCAGGTAGTCCAGCTCTTTGCGCAGGGTGCGGTGGGTCTTGAAAAAGGGCCGGCTAGCCAGCAGCGTCTCCAGATGGGGAACTTCAGCTTTCAAGGCGGCCACCAGGTCGGGATCCTTTAGCCAAAAGCTCAGGGGCTTCTGGCAAATGCAGCCGGGATCTGGGCAGGCGATCCCATGGGGCAAATCCTGCTTGGGGTGGTGGGGCGAGAAGAGACGATCGCGGATGTGGGTGTAGCCAAAGGTCTGCGGCAGATCCGGCCAGCGGTTTTCGCCATAGAGGCACTGGAGCAGCACCCACAGACGCACCGCCCGCTCCAGGCGCTCTGGCAACTGTCCGCCCGCCAGCCAGCGCAATACTTCTGCCGTCAAAGGCAACTCCCCTCCGTTCATCTCCCCCCTCCAGGGCAAGGCACAGACCAAGGTCGGATCCCTTCGCCCCTACTCTGCCAACAATTGGAAGCTCCCGATTCCAATCTTTTCCATACTGGAGCCAGTCTGTTGTCGTTCCGTCCCCATTGCTATGGCTGCTGTAGCACTGCAGTTGCGGTCTGGCTATCTGGCCCATTGGCCGCAGAAACCCCATCTTGGCGGGCTATCGTTTCAGGTGATTGAAATCGAGCTGACCCGACCGGATCGGCTGGTTTTCCCGGAAGACCTGGCCCAACTGCGTCTGCCTGGGGGGATCGACCCCCGCTTGGGAGTGGTGCTGAGCGGGCGCGCCCCCATTTGGCTCTACGGCTGGTTGGTGCATGAGTGCCATTTCACCCGCTGGGTGGCCTGCTACGACCCGCGCCTGGGGGCAGTGGTGGTCTCCAGCCACAGCCCAGAGGTGCAGGTGGGCGAGATCATCCCCTGGGTGCAGGGCAGGCCAGGCTCAGAATTGGCGGCGGCAGTGATGGTGGTGGGCCCTCCGGATAGCGGTAAAAGCCGCCTGGCCCGCGCTCTTTTCGAGGCCCTGCTGCCCCAGGATCCCAACGTTTATCTACAGCGGGCCCACTGGGATGGGGAAGGAAATTGGACGTTGGATCTGCCGCCGGAAGAAGCCAAAATCCTCAAGCACCGCTACCGGGGACGTTTGACCCCTGAATTTTTCAGCTTCCACGCCCAGGCCATCCTCGCCCTGCGCCAACAAAAAAGCTTGGTGATCGTGGATGTGGGCGGCAAGGTGGATCCCCACAAGCAGCCGATCCTGGAAGCCTGCTCCCATTACCTCTTGGTCAGCCGGGATCCGGCGGCCATCCCCCTCTGGCACGAGTTTTGTCGGGATCGGGGCAACCTGCGGTGTGTGGCCGTCCTGCACACGGGCCCCTGCCAGGAAGATCTGCCCAGGGATCCCAACCAACTGGAGCTGTGCTGGGATCCCGGCTCTCCACTTCCTGCTGAGCTGCTGCAGGCCGTGCGCAGCTTGGTCGGCTCAGCAGGATAAGGGCAGGAGTTCCAGCTGGGGTTTGCAGATCGGGTTTTTGCAGCTCTTAGTTAGCCGCTTCAGGGTTGGCCTCACGACCGTAGAGGTAGCTGAGGACAGAGTTGCGCAGGCGATAGTACTGTGGATCCTCCAAAATTCGCTCGCGGTCGCGAGGACGCGGGAAGGGAATAGAGATGATTTGCCCGATGGTGGCCGCAGGGCCATTGGTCATCAAGACCAAACGGTCGGCCAAAAACAGTGCCTCGTCAATGTCATGGGTAATCATCAAAACTGTGCAGCGATGTTCCTCCCAAATGCGCAACAGCTCCTCCTGAAGTTCTTCTTTGGTGATGGCATCCAAAGCCCCAAAGGGTTCATCCAAAATCAGCACTGCTGGGCGGATTGCCAAGGCACGAGCAATGGCCACCCGCTGTTTCATCCCTCCGGAAATTTGCGGGGGATATTTCTGGGCTGCTTCCCCCAGTCCCACCAGATTCAGGTGTTCTTCTACAATTTGATGCTTTTCTGACTGGCTCTTTTGGGGAAACACCGCCTGAACAGCCAAGTAAACATTTTCATAAACTGTGAGCCAGGGCAACAAGGCATACCCTTGAAACACCACCATGCGATCTGGCCCAGGAGCTGTAATCGGCTGGCCTTTGAGCTTTACCGAGCCGCCGGTGGGCTGGGTAAAGCCAGAAACCATATTCAGCAGGGTGGTTTTGCCACAGCCAGAATGCCCAACGATGCAAACAAATTCTCCTTCACAGACGCTGAGGTTGATATCGCGCAATACGGGATACTCCCCCTTAGGAGTTGGGTAACTCTTGCTGACATTCTCAAGGGTTAAGTAGGGCTCTGCGGCTGTGGCTGCTGGGGTAGAGGTTGTCAAGAGGGCAGTCATCGTGGGGTGCTCCAATTCATCGTTTTCTCACAACTGGGAACGTGCTTTTACCAAGGAGATCTCTAGAGCAACACGGGACGACGATCCCAAGCAACCTCGGCTACGTAAATGTCGTGCTTAATCGCCAAACTGTTGAGGTAAGCCAAGGGATCCTCACCATTAAAAGGGATCCCGTCGAACAATTGAATGGGCTGGCGTTGGTAAGACACATCCAGCCCCAGCTCGCGGGCCGCCGTACTGAAGACTCCCACCTGACACACCCGCTCCACGATCTCTACCCAGTTGCGCGGGAAGGGCAGATCCCCCCAGCGGGCCATTTGCGTCATCATCCACAGATGCTCGGTGCGACTGGGACGGTTGCCGGCACCCAGAAAGAAGCGGTGGTGGGCATATTCCCGCATTGGCATGTCTAGGTCACAGAGCAGGCGCTGGGGATCCCCCAGGTGAATGTAGGAAGGATCAGTGCTCAGGTAGGCGCGGCGGCTGAGCAGCTCGCGAATCTCGTCGTGGTGGGCCGGATCTTCACAGTAGCGACAGGCTTCCAGCAACGCTTTCACCAGGGCAATGTGGGTGTTGGGATAGGCCCTGGCCCACTCTTCGCGCACCCCCAACACTTTGCCGGGGTGGCCCAGCCAAATCTCCAAATCTGTAGCCACCGTAAAGCCGCTGCCCTCCAGAGCGGCCCGCAAGTTCCAAGGCTCTCCTACACAGTAGCCGTCGATGTTGCCGGCTGTTAGGTTGGCCACCATCTGGGCCGGGGGCAGGGTTTTCAGCACAACATCGTGATCCGGGTGGATCCCGCCGGCTGCCAGCCAATAGCGCAGCAGCAAGTTGTGCATGGAGCTGGGATGCACCACCCCAAAGGTCAGCCGACGGCTGGGGCTATCTAAGATGTAAGCCCTCAACTGGCTCAGCGTGTGGATCCCTTGCTCGTAGAAGCGCCTGTGCAGGGTAATGGCATTGCCGTTGCGGGTCAAGGTAAGGGCAGTCACCACCGGCTGAGGCGGATTGTCCCCGCCGCCCAGAGACATCCACACCGGCATGCCGGCGGGCATTTGGGCCGCATCCAAGTAACCTCCCTGGATGCCGTCTTGGATCCCTCGCCAACTGGTTTCCCGCACCAGATTGACTTCTTCCAGGCCGTGTTTGGCAAAAAACCCCTTTTCTTTGGCCACCGCCAGCGGGGCGCAGGCGGTCAGGGGCACAAAGCCAATCTCCAAGTTGATCTTTTCCAAACCGTGCCTGGCCACCACGGTGCTGCGGCGGGCCCGCCACTGCTTGATCCGTTTTTGCTGGTTCAAAAAGTAGATGATCTCGCTGCGATAGCTGTAGTAGCTGGGGTGATTGACCACCTCCAACCGGCGGCGGGGGCGGGGAATATCGATGGTTAAAATATTGCCAATTCGGGATCCCGGCCCGTTGGTCAGCATCACCACCCGATCCGAGAGCAGGACGGCTTCATCCACATCGTGGGTAACCATGAGGGTAGTCACGTGATGTTCTTCGCAGATGCGCATCAACTGCTCCTGCAGATTCCCCCGTGTAAGGGCATCCAAAGCGCCAAAGGGCTCGTCCAACAACAACACCTTGGGCCTTACCGCCAAAGCGCGAGCGATGGCTACCCGCTGCTTCATGCCCCCTGAGAGTTGCGCTGGGAACTTATCCGCCGCCTGCCGCAAACCAACCAGATCGATATGTTCTTCGACAATCTGCTGACGCTCTGCTGGGGAGTAGTTTTTCAGCACAGCGTCTACGGCCAGGGCAATGTTTTGCCGAACCGTTAGCCAAGGCAAAAGGGAGTAATTCTGAAACACCACCATGCGATCGGGGCCGGGAACGGTGATGGTGTGTCCATCCAAAGCCACGATCCCTCCGGTGGGCAAAGACAACCCCGCCACCATGTTCAACAGGGTGGACTTGCCGCAGCCGGAGTGGCCGATTAAGGAGACAAACTCCCCGCGGTGAATTTGGAGATCGATCCCTTGGAGAGCAAGATATTCTTGGCCCCCAGGCAGACCAAACGCTTTTTCCACTTGCTCTACACTGACCAGTACAGACACAGAAGACCTCCCCACCTGTAGATACTCTCAATTTGCTCGGCAACTCGGATCCCAGACCTCAATTCTACTCTTTTTGAAGAGCGGATTGGAGCAAACACTCAAAGACAATGGAAGAGGGATCCCAACTCAATTGGATGGACATGCAGTGAAAAGATCTGCAAACGGGGCTAGCGATTGGCTATTTTGTTTTGCAGGGCAGCCACCAGCCGATCCAAAAGCAAGCCCACCGCCCCAATGTAGATGACAGCAACGATGATCTCAGTTACATAATTCTGCTGGTAGGCATCCCAGATAAAAAAGCCGATCCCTGGCACGCCAGACATGACAATTTCTGCAGCAATAATCGCCAGCCAGGAGAGACCGATGCCAACCCGCAAACCTGTGAACATGTAGGGCAAAGCAGAGGGCAACAGCACCTTAAAAAAGAAGTCTATCTTGGAAAGCCTCAGCACTCTAGAAACGTTGATGTAGTCTTCCGGGATCTGCCTCACCCCCACCGCCGTGTTGATCAAAATGGGCCAGATCGAGGTGATGAAAATAACAAACAGGGCAGCCGGCTCATTGCGCTGCAAAGCCGCCAAGGAGATGGGCACCCAGGCCAAGGGAGCCACCATGCGCAAAAATTGGAAGAGGGGATCCAAAGCGCGGTTGATCCACACGCTGCTGCCCACCAAGATCCCCAGGGCAATGCCCACCAAGGCAGCGCTGCAGTAGCCGATGGCAACCCTTTGCAGGCTGGCCAAGGTTTGCCACAGCAGCCCTTGGTCGAGGTCGCTGTTGCGATACAGAGGATGCAGGATTAGATAACGGCTGCGCTCATCCATCCAAATATCCCATGGCCCCGGCAGCCGGATCAGGTTGGCGCTGGACAAAAGTTGCCAGATCAACAAAAATCCCGCAATGCCAACCACGGGAGGGAGGATCTGATCCCGATACTTGGCAAAGTCAAACTTGGCCGTCGAAGACTTTGCCGGAGAAGAAAGTGTCGTCGTCATGGCTCCTAGAGAGGATAGGGTTTTACACAGTTCTCCGTTGCTGCGCCCCCAGAACATCTCGACCGAGGGGTTCTACAGAGTGCTGGCAACAGAGCACGAACTTGGATCAGACTTGCCTTTTCCTTGGACGGGCAAACACAAGGACTGCAAGCTCGACAAAACTCTCACAACAATCAGTAAAATCAGCGCCCCCATCGCTATCGAGAGGATGAGCTTGTCCCAGTGGGGCTGAGCCGGTCTCTCGAAGCAGGGATCCCTGGAGTATTCCCGCGGAACGTGAAGTAGAGCTAACATAGCCGATCCTCGCCATAGCGTTCAGAAATCTTCATCAGAATCCTTTAAAAGGCGCAAGGCTAACAGTTTAACTTGATGGGAGCGGGCAGCTCGGCCCAGCTTTTTTTAACTCAATGGAATCCCACCAATGGTCTGGATCTCTACTACACAAGAAGCACGTCTATGTTGACCTGAGCCGAGACTAGGCCCTCTTGATTTTCAGGCTGTTCAAGTAGGCCTGGGGATCTTGAGGGTCAAACACCACCCCATCGAAGAAACGCTCCGTTCCTCGCGAAGTGTTGCTGGGAATGTTCTTCACCCCCAAAGCCTGGGCGGCCTCGCGCCAGAGATCTTCGCGGTTGACCTCATCCACCAGACGGCGGGCAGTATCCAGATCCTTGAGGAAGCGAGCGTGGAAGCCCCAACGCAGCGATTCCGTCAAGAACCAGAGGTCATGGCTCTTGTAGGGATAGGAGACGCTGCCCCGCCCATCTTCCCAGTACAGGGGCCCGGCGCTGAAATCTTGAACAGCCGGCTTGCCGTCTCCCAATTCGTACTTGCCCTGAAAAGGAGGCGTGAGAACCTCGACCGGCACATTTAGATAAGCACGCCCCGAAAGGATGCGCACCAGCTCTTCACGGTTGGCCGGATCGTCGCACCATTGCTGCGCTTCCATGACCGCCATCAAAGTGGCCTGCGTGGCCTTGGGGTTTTTCTCCACCCAGTCGGCGCGAATGGCCAAGTATTCTTCAGGGTGAAAAGGCCAAATCTGCTGGGTGAGAGCCGCCATGAAGCCGATTTTATCGGCCACAATCCGGTAGGGCCAGGGATCCCCGGTGCTAAAAGCATCCATGGTGCCATTGCGCATCCCCTGCACCGTCTCGGCAGAGGGTACCGCCAACAGGTCGATGTCTTGATCCGGATCTATCCCCCCAGCAGCCAGCCAGTAGCGGATCCAAAAATCTTGATTGACGTTGGGGAAGGTATGGGCGGCCTTGAATTTGCGTCCGTTGCTGGCGCTGAAATTTTTGATGTAGTCTGCGGCTCCGGAAACATCCAGCCCCAAGCCCTTGCCCGCATGCATTCCGGCAATGGCAATCCCGTTGCCTTGGGTGATCAACTGGCACAGAACCGCCATGCGCACCGGCTGGTTGTTGGTGATGGCACCGATGTGGATCATATGGGGCATCGGCATCTGCCACTGGCCGCCGTCAATGCCCCCACCCGCCGAGCCGATCACCACGTTGTCGCGGGCTGCCGGCCAACTGGCCTGCTTCAACACCTCTACGCCGGTCATGCCGTGCTTGGCGAAAAAGCCCTTCTCCTTGGCGATGATCAGAGGGGCAGATTCCACAATCGGAATAAAACCCAGCCTGAGGTTGGGGGTTTCCGGGCCGCTGGCTTGAGCAACCCAGTAGCCCGTACTGGCCCGTGCTAGGCTGCCACTCACAAGCCCACCCACTGTGGCTGCACCCGCGGACAATAAAAAGCTGCGACGTGATGTCATGATCACCTCATCTTTGACAGAATATGTGAGCGCCAAGCAAAACCTTTCCAGTTCAAGCCGCTAGACCGACGGATTCCCCTCGTAAAGAAATCCTTAAATCTCAGCTTGGTTGATATCCTAAAAGCAGACAGGCATAGAAACAATACAATTATTCTTTTGGTATCTATAGGTTTTTCCCTATCTTTTGGCGATTCTCGAAGGAGTTGCTCTCCGGTGGCAGAGGGCTTTAAGCAAAACGGCTCAACGGATGGGGGATCCCTGCCCCATGCCGGCTATCACTGGGACGGTTGTGCCGAGCCGTTTTTTGAAGGTTGGTACAGCCGTGTCACCTTGCCCGGGGATCCGCCCCTCAGCTTTGCCTTCATGTACGCCATCGATCCCAGGCGAGGAGGCATGGCGCAGGTGTTGGGGCCGGACGAGGAGCTGCAGTGGCGCACCTTCCCCAACCCGCAGCGCTTCTGGGCCAGTTGGCGGCATCTGGCCTTGGGGCACTCCGGCGGGCCAGGCGAGAGCTGGCGAGGGCTGCAGGAGCCCCTCACCTTTTTCCAGCGCACCGCCAGCGGCTACCAATACAGCGCCCACCTCAACCAAGGGATCCTGCCAGATCCCACCCGGGCCGAGCCGGTTCGCTGGCTCTATCGCATCCAACCCTGCTGCGCCTATGGGATCCCGCCGCGGGCCACCATGGGAGCCTGGTCTTATCTGCCCATCTTTGAGCCGGGCTGGCAGATCCTGATGAGCCACGGCCTGGCCAGCGGCTGGGTGGAGTGGCGGGGCAGGCGCTACGCATTCGAGCAGGCCCCCGCCTACGCCGAAAAAAACTGGGGGCAGAGCTTCCCTCGTCGCTGGTTTTGGATCCAGTGCAACGCTTTTCCCGACCATCTCGGCCTCAGCCTCACCTGCGCCGGAGCCGAGCGACAGGTGCTCACCCGCCCCGAAGAAGTCGCCTTAATCAGCTTGCATGGGTGGGGATCCCAGCCTTTTTTGGAATGGCGGCCCGGCCAAGCGCGGCTAAGCTGGCAGGTAGATCCCTGGGGATCCTGGCAGGTGCGCGGTGAGGGATCCCACTGGTGCATCCAAGTAGAAGGTCATACACAGCAGCCTGGGCAAACCGTCTTCACCCCTGGCCCGCAAGGGATGCGGCGCAACTGCCGCGACACCTTGGCCGGGCATCTACAAACCCGCCTGTGGCGGCGCAACGGCCAAGTCTGGATCCAGGTGCTCACGGCCAGCAGCTCCCAAGCCGGCCTCGAGGTGGGGGGAGAAGTTCTGCGCTCCTGGCCAGGGCATTGTTGAACCTTGGCGGATATCTACACCCCCCTTGGACTTTCCCAAAAACGCTCTTGTGCTAGAATACCTAAGCCACACTGATAGGCGTCCATCTCTGAAGAGGAGAGGCAGGTCTTCAACCGTGGCTGTTTTGCTTTTCCTGTAGGTAGATAGCTTGCGCCTGTAGCTCAGTGGACTAGAGCACGTGGCTACGGACCACGGTGTCGGGAGTTCAAATCTCTCCAGGCGCGTCACGATCCCAGATGATTTTTCGTCTGGGGTATTTACCCTACCTTAGTTGGCCTGAATCCTGTGTTAGGATTAGGCCTATCAAGTCCGCCTTGATGCAGGCGTAGGGAGCCCGAGGATCATGTTTGAACGCTTTACAGAAAAAGCCATCAAGGTGATCATGCTGGCCCAGGAGGAGGCCAGACGGTTAGGTCACAATTTCGTTGGCACCGAGCAAATCTTGTTGGGGTTAATCGGCGAGGGCACTGGGGTCGCCGCCAAAGTTCTCAAGTCCATGGGAGTGAACTTGAAGGACGCCCGCATTGAAGTCGAGAAAATTATTGGCCGGGGATCCGGCTTTGTGGCTGTCGAGATCCCTTTCACTCCCCGCGCCAAGCGAGTGCTGGAGCTCTCCTTAGAGGAAGCTCGCCAGCTCGGCCACAACTACATCGGCACTGAGCACCTGCTCCTGGGCCTGATCCGCGAAGGGGAAGGGGTAGCCGCCCGCGTTCTGGAAAACCTGGGGGTGGATCTGTCCAAGGTGCGCACCCAGGTGATCCGCATGTTGGGCGAGACCGCCGAAGTGACGGCAGGGGGTGGGTCTTCCAGCCGCACCAAAACGCCAACCCTGGACGAATTCGGCTCCAACCTCACCCAATTGGCCCAAGAGGGCAAGCTGGATCCGGTGGTGGGTCGGACGCGGGAAATCGAGCGGGTGATCCAGATCTTGGGCCGCCGCACCAAGAACAACCCCGTCCTCATCGGCGAGCCGGGCGTCGGCAAGACCGCCATTGCCGAAGGTCTGGCCCAGCGCATTGTGCAGGGGGATGTGCCCGATATCTTGGCCGACAAGCGAGTGATCAGCTTGGATATCGGCCTGTTGGTGGCCGGCACCAAGTACCGCGGCGAGTTTGAGGAGCGCCTCAAGAAAATCATGGATGAGATCCGCAACGCCGGCAACATCATCCTAGTCATCGACGAGGTGCATACCCTCATCGGGGCCGGGGCTGCCGAAGGGGCCATCGATGCTGCCAACATTCTCAAGCCCGCCCTGGCCCGCGGCGAACTGCAGTGCATCGGCGCCACCACGCTGGATGAGTATCGCAAGCACATCGAGCGAGATGCCGCTCTGGAGCGTCGTTTCCAGCCGATTATGGTGGGCGAGCCGAGCGTTTCAGAGACGATCGAGATCCTGTTTGGTCTGCGGGAGCGCTACGAGCAACACCACAAGCTGAAGATCTCCGATGCGGCTTTGGATGCGGCGGCCAAGCTGGCCGACCAGTACATCTCCGACCGCTTCCTGCCGGACAAGGCCATCGACCTCATCGACGAGGCGGCTTCACGGGTGCGCCTGATCAACTCGCAACTGCCGCCGGCGGCGCGGGAGCTGGATCAGGAGCTGCGGCGGGTGCTCAAGGAGAAGGATGCCGCGGTGCGGGCCCAAGACTTCGACAGGGCCGGTGAGCTGCGGGATCGGGAGATGGAGATCAAGCAGCAGATCCGCGCCATTGCTGCTGCCAAGAAGGCTGAGGAAAGCAGCCGCGAGGAGATGCCGGAGGTCACCGAAGAGGACATCGCCCAGGTGGTGAGCGCCTGGACAGGGGTGCCGGTGGCCAAGCTGACCGAGAGCGAGTCGGAGAAGCTGCTGCACATGGAGGAAACCCTGCACCAGCGCATCATCGGCCAAGATGAGGCGGTGCGGGCCATCTCTCGCGCCATCCGCCGCGCTCGCGTGGGGCTGAAAAACCCCAACCGCCCCATCGCCAGCTTCATCTTCTCCGGCCCGACGGGAGTGGGCAAAACCGAGCTGACCAAGGCCCTGGCGGCCTACTTCTTCGGCTCCGAGTCGGCCATGATCCGCCTCGACATGTCGGAGTACATGGAGCGGCACACGGTCAGCAAGCTGATCGGATCCCCGCCCGGATATGTCGGCTACAACGAGGGGGGCCAGCTCACGGAAGCGGTGCGGCGCCGTCCCTACACGGTGGTGCTCTTCGACGAGATCGAGAAGGCCCACCCGGATGTGTTCAACCTGCTGCTGCAGATCCTGGAAGATGGCCGCCTGACCGACGCCAAGGGCCGCACGGTGGACTTCAAGAACACCCTGATCGTGATGACCTCTAACATCGGCTCGAAGGTGATCGAGAAGGGCGGCGGCAGCCTCGGCTTCGAGTTCAACACCAACGACGAAGATGCAAACTACAACCGCATCCGCAACCTGGTAAACGAAGAGCTGAAGCAGTACTTCCGGCCTGAGTTCCTCAATCGGGTGGACGAGATCATTGTCTTCCGGCAACTGACCAAGGACGAGGTGAAGCAGATTGCCGACATCCTGCTCAAGGAAGTGTTCGACCGCATGACGGAGAAGAAAATCCGCCTCACGGTCAGCGATCGCTTCAAAGACTTGGTGGTGGAGGAGGGCTACAACCCCAGCTATGGGGCGCGTCCGCTGCGCCGTGCTATTCAGCGCCTGTTGGAAGACATCTTGGCGGAAGAGATCTTGACCGGCCACGTCAAAGAGGGCTCGGAAGTCCTCATCGATGTGGACGAGGAGCGCAAGCCCAAGGTGCTGGTCACGCAGCCGGAGCGGGTTCTCTTGCCGCAGGGAGCGGAGTAAAGCTGCGGCGGGGCATCTGTGTCTCCCCTTCAGGTTCTGGTTGCTAGGAAGACAAGGGATCCGCTGCTGTTCTCGGATCCCTTGCTCTTATCCTTCGTCTGTGTTGCTGTTCTAGGCAGTTGTCTTTAGAGTCAAGGGATTGGCCGTAGGAGAACTTTGGCATGGTGCAATCGACCTACTACTACTATGGCGGCGCTCCGGTTCGGACTCCGCCTCCCGATTTGGCCTCGCTGCTGTTGCAGGAGCGCATTGTCTACCTGGGCCTGCCCCTAGCAGAGGAGTCGAATGCCAACGTCACCAAGCTGATTGTGGAACAACTGCTGTATTTGCAGTACGAGGATCGGGAAAAGCCGATCAAGATGTACATCAACTCGACGGGCACCTACAGCTACGACACGGCAGCGTTTGCCATTTTGGATACGATGAACTACATCAAGCCGCCGGTGCATACCATCTGCATTGGCAATGCCATCGGTATGGCAGCCATGTTGTTGGCGGCGGGCGCCAAAGGGTTCCGGGCCAGCTTGCCCAATGCCACGATCGTGCTGCATCAGCCCTACGGTGGCACTCGCGGACAGGCCAGCGATATTGAAATTCGCACCCGCGAGATCTTGACCCTGCGCAACATGATGCTGGAGGAATTGTCTCGCAGCACGGGCCAACCTCTGGAGCGCATCAAGAAGGACACGGAGCGGCTGTTTTTCATGACTCCGGAAGAGGCCAAAGCCTACGGCCTCATCGACCAGGTGTTGACCAGCTCCAAAGTCTTGCCGAAGTTGGCAACAGCCAAAAATTAAAACAGAGGGCTCCGTCGATGGTTCAAGTCCCTGCACAGCCTTTAACGGCGGAGGGGTACCTACGCCTCACGAACTGGCCTTATGAAAAACGCGATTATCAAGACAAGCGCAAAGACTGTGCTGCCGGTGGGATCCCGGAATACTGGATTGGGGATCCCGCTAAGCAGTCGGTTTCCGTGTTGCGCTGGGTTGGTGGGGAATACGAAGACGAGGTTAAAACCGGCCCTGAACGCATTGTTGCCTCGGTTTTGCCCCAGCTAGATTTGAGCGTGGAAGAAATCTTGCAAGCGCGTCGTTCTGTGTAGTGTTCCGTGCTGCATACTTTGCCAGGAGAAACTTATGCCGATTGGAGTGCCCCGCGTTCCCTACCGTCTGCCCGGTGAGCCCTACAGCCAGTGGATCAGCCTCGACGACCGCCTCTACCAAGAGCGGATCTTGTTTATTGGCGAGCCCATCGATGACAATTTGGCCAATACTATCGTGGGGGTGATGCTCTACCTCAACTCCCAGGATCCGCAAAAAGACATTGTGATGTACATCAACTCTCCGGGCGGCTCTGTGACGGCGGGCATGGCCATCTACGACACCATGAACCACATCAAGCCGGACATCGTAACCGTTTGCGTGGGCCAGGCAGCCTCGATGGCGGCCTTTTTGCTGGCTGCCGGCACCAAGGGAAAACGCTTTGCCCTGCCCCACTCCCGCATCATGCTGCACCAGCCTTCTCTGGGCACGATCCAAGGCCAGGCCAGCGATATCGAAATTCGCGCCCGCGAAACTCTGCGGGTCAAACGGCGCATGAATGAGATCTTGGCGCAAACCACCGGCCAACCGCTGGAGAAAATCGAGCGGGATGTGGAGCGAGACTTTTACCTCTCGGCCACGGAAGCCCAGGCTTATGGAATTGTCGACCGGGTGATCCAAGAGCGCTCGGAAGCCATGGCCAGCTAAGGGGGATTTTGGCTCGCCGCAAAAAGAAGACCTGGGCAAGATTCCGAATCAAGCGGAGTGAACCGGGAGATTGGCATCCAGTGAACCGAAAGCATTGGGTCAGAAGGAGCAGTGGATGGGCCGGTCTGCTGGTGTTCCTGCTGTATCCCCCCTATCCAGCTTTGGCTTTGCCCCCGGCTTTTGAGCTCCCTGAGGAGGTGCTGCGGGCTCAGCCAGATTTGCAGGCTCGCTCTCCGGTCGATAATCAGCCCCTCACCGCCGGCGAAGCTCTGCAACTCCAAGCAGCGCTGGGGGCCCGGCCCGAAACCGGATCTGTTTCTCCAGAGGTGGAGCGGCTGATCTTTTTGCTCAGGCTGCGCAAAGGGTTGCGCGACCTGTTTCCTTTTTTGTTCCCATAGCCTTTGATCTGGCCTTCACCCCCTGTTCCCCTCTCCCCAAGGGCGAGGAGGGATCCCTTTCTGGTAGCGGTAGGGGCCGGCGCGGGATCCCCAGGTTTGCTGACCGGTGGTGGCGTCAAAGCCGCGATCCCAGGTGATGAATTCTTGGGCTGTGAGGTCAAACTCGATGTGGATGTAGGTGCTGTCGCCGGGGTTGAGACGGCAGCCGCCGCCCGGCAGCATCTGGCCATGAAAGCAGTTGGGACGTTTTTCCACCAAAATGCGGCAGCCGGGCAAATGCTCCAGGTCTGCCAGAGAAAGCTGCGCCAAGCGCTGCGGATCCTGAGAGGCGCCTGCCCAAGCCGCTTGATCCCGCAACTTGTAGTTCTCGATCCGCAAGGGATCCGCCAACAACTGCAGCACTCGGCTGCGGTAAAACCGGCCCGGCGTGTGCTCGTTAAATTGCTCGGTAAAAAAGCCGATCCCCTCTGAAAACAAGCGGGGTAGGCGCACGTACCAGAGGCTGACCGGCACAAACCACACCGGTTCTGCCATGGCTTGGGCGCGGTTGCTGTAGTAGCCTTCTAGCCAATCGGCCAAGGTCTGCAAGTCGGAATCGGCAGTTGCCGCAGCAGAAGCTGTCATGGGCAGGAAAGAGGGTTGCCTGTCTTCAGGGATTTCTCGATTGTACGGCTATGCCAAGGGGGGGTGGGGGCCGAGCAGTAGGGGCCGCCTCGATCTTGTCTGGAGAGGTCAAGATTGGCTTGGCTGGTCATAGCTGTTGTCGCTGCCGCTGTTGCCGCTCCAGGGCCTCGAACAGGGCTTGAAAATTGGCCTCTCCAAAGCCTGTGGCCCGGCCTAGCCGTTGAATGACTTCAAAGAAAAAGGTGGGCCGGCCAAATAGAGGTTGGGTAAATGTTTGCAGCAGAAGGGGACGATCCTGGCCATCAGAGGCGGGCAGGGTGGCATCCAAAAGGATCTGCTGCTCCACCAGGTCTTGCCAGGAGATGGCCTGTCCAAGGGCGGAACGGAGCGCCAACCCCAACTCCCTTTCCAGGCTGGTGTAGTACTGCGGCGGCACCTGCAAAAAGTCCACTCCCCCCTGCCGCAACCGCCGCAGGCTGGCAACGATATCCGGGCTGTGCAGCGCCGCGTGCTGAATGCCCGGGCCACCATGGGCATCCAAAAACTCCTGAATCTGAGAAGCGGCGCAGGTGGGTTCGTTGATGGCCCATTGGATCCCGGCTTCTGGATCCCCTACCACCACGCTTTCCAGGCCAGAGGTGTCGGTGTGGATGCTGTAACGGTACAGATGCCGCCAGCCCAGCACCTGGCCATACCAGTCGGCTGCCGCCTGCAGGGATCCCTGCTCCACGTTCAACACCACGTGATCCCAATGGGAGAACAGGCCTGCTTCCGCAGGGGTGACGTTGGAGGGGCCGGGGACGAGAGAATGCCGGATCCCGTAGGGGGTGTGGAGGCAGAGCGCCGCTGCTGCCGGGATCCATTCCACTGGGGCGCCTCGCCCCCGCAACAGCTCCGCCAAGGCCGGTAGCTCCTGCTCCCCCACCGCCAAAGCCACATCCACCACCCCCGGCGAATGCTGCTGCAAATAGCGATCCACCTCGTCCCCCGCCCGTGCCGGCTGAGACAGGCGCACGCGCAGGGATCCCTGCCGCAGATCCAGGGTGTTGCCGGCCTCGCTTTCTAGTCGGAAGCCCCAAACCCGACAAAAGTGTTCCCGCCAACGGGGCAGATCCCAAAGGTAGAAGTGCAGGTGATGGATCCCTTGGACAATTCGAATGGACTGGTTCATAGAAAGCGCACGGCTAACGCGAACGCCAGGTGTTCTGGTGTTTTCCCGGCAACAGGTAACCGGGGCCGCCCTAACCCAGCATAGGCTGGCCCTTTGGCAAGGGAAAAGGTCAAAACCCTTTCCAGCAAACCCTTAAGACAACATTAAAAACACGCTTAAAAATGCGCCCACAAAAACATCTTCGCAGGGCAAAGGACTAAAATTGAAGTGGGCGAGGTGTATGGCCAACATCCAAAAAAAGAAACAGCAGAGTTGCTAAAAGCTCTCCCTCAAGTCAGTCACCAGGCCCTCTCTTTTGCAAAGATTGTTGTAGCTTTTGGCAGTTGCTGGGGCGCCGCCTTGCCCTATTGTCAGCCTATTGGCGGAGTTGTCAGGCGTCATAGTTGGGAGGATTGTTATGATAGCGAGCGCGCAGCGTTCTGTAGCTTTGTCTACAGAATCGAAGGCCGAAAAAAATACAGAACGCAAAGTATCTGATCAAGCAGTTGCGAGAGATTTTCTGCCGGGACGGTGGCAGCGCTGCATCGATGTCCGAGATTTTATTCAGCGCAATTACACTCCCTACACCGGGGATGAAAGCTTTTTGGCGCCGGCCACCGAGCGCACCCAACGGCTGTGGGCCAAGGTTAAGGATTTGATGGCGCTGGAGCGGGAGCGGGGGGTTTTGGATGCCGACACCGACCTTCCTTCCAGCATCACCAGCCACCCGCCGGGCTATATCGACCGGGAGCTGGAGCAAATTGTAGGTCTGCAGACAGACAAGCCCCTGAAGCGGGCCATCCTGCCCTTTGGCGGCATCCGCCTGGTAGAGACGGCCCTCAAGGCCTACGGCTACGAGCTGGATCCAAAGGTTAAGGAGATCTTTACCAAATACCGCAAGACCCACAATGACGGGGTCTTCGACGCCTACACGGAGGAGATGCGCCGCTGCCGCCGCTCTGGCATCATCACCGGCTTGCCGGACGCCTATGGGCGGGGCCGCATCATCGGTGATTACCGGCGGGTACCTCTCTACGGGGTGGATCGGCTGATTGAAGACAAGGAGGCGCAAAAAGCCAGCCTCGACCTGGACACGATGGATGAAGAGACCATCCGCCTGCGGGAGGAGCTCTCAGAGCAGATCAAAGCCCTGCACGAGCTCAAGGAAATGGGGGCCAGCTACGGCTTTGACCTGGGCCGGCCAGCAACCAATGCCCGCGAGGCCATCCAGTGGCTGTACCTAGCCTACCTGGCAGCGGTCAAAGAGCAAAACGGTGCCGCCATGTCCCTGGGGCGGGTCTCCACGTTCCTAGACATCTACATCGAGCGGGATCTGCAGGCCGGGATCCTCACCGAAGAAGAGGCCCAGGAGCTCATTGACCACTTTGTCATGAAGCTGCGCATGGTCAGGTTTTTGCGCACGCCGGAGTACAACGAGCTTTTCAGCGGCGATCCCACCTGGGTAACTGAGTGCATTGGCGGCATGGGGCTGGATGGGCGACCTCTGGTCACCAAGACCAGCTTCCGCATGCTGCACACCCTCTACAACCTGGGGCCGGCGCCGGAGCCCAACCTAACGGTGCTCTGGTCGGAGCGGCTGCCGGAAGCCTTCAAGCGCTACTGCGCCAAGGTCTCCATCGAAACCAGCTCCATCCAGTACGAAAACGACGACCTGATGCGCCCCTACTGGGGGGATGACTACGGCATCGCCTGCTGCGTATCGGCCATGCGCATTGGCAAGCAGATGCAGTTTTTTGGGGCGCGGGTAAACCTGGCCAAGTGCCTACTCTATGCCATCAATGGCGGTCGGGATGAGATCTCCGGTGAGCAGGTGGCCCCGGCCTATGCCCCCATCACCTCTGAGGTGTTGGAGTACGACGAGGTGTGGCCGCGCCTGGTGCAGATGATGGCCTGGCTGGCCAAGACCTACGTCAACACCATGAACATCATCCACTACATGCACGACAAGTACTGCTACGAGCGCCTGGAGATGGCCCTGCACGACCGGGATATCCTGCGCACGATGGCCTTTGGCCTGGCTGGCTTATCGGTGGTGGCGGATTCCCTCTCGGCCATCCAGTACGCGCGGGTGCGGGCGATTCGGGACGAGCGCGGCTTGGTGGTGGACTACGCGGTGGAGGGCGACTTCCCCAAATACGGCAACAACGACGACCGGGTTGACCAGATTGCGGTGCAATTGGTGCAGACCTTCATGGCGGAGCTGCGCAAGCACAAAACCTACCGCAACGCCATTCCCACCCAGTCCATTCTCACCATCACCTCCAACGTGGTCTACGGCAAGAAAACCGGCAACACCCCCGATGGGCGGCGGGCTGGCGAGCCCTTTGCGCCGGGGGCCAACCCCATGCATGGCCGCGACACCAAGGGAGCGGTGGCGTCGCTGGCCTCCGTGGCCAAGCTGCCCTACGACGACGCGCTGGATGGCATCTCCAACACCTTCTCCATCGTGCCGGCGGCCCTGGGTCGCACGGCTGAGGAGCGGGTTGCCAACCTGGTGGGGCTGCTGGACGGCTACATGCGGGATGGCGGCTTTCACCTCAACGTGAATGTCCTCAACCGCGAGACCCTGCTGCAGGCCATGGAGCACCCAGAGCTCTACCCGCAGCTCACCATCCGGGTTTCCGGCTACGCGGTGAACTTCATCAAGCTTACCCGCGAGCAGCAACTGGATGTGATTAACCGCACCTTCCATCAGCACTTCTAAACGAGGGGGCGGGGGATCCCGGAAGGCTGCCCCTAGCCGGGTGAAAGCAAAGGATCCCCCCTCCCCAAGCAAGGAGGTTCAATGAACTATAGCGTTGGGGATTTGGTTAGAGACTACGCAGCGGGACGGCGAGATTTCCAGGAGATCGAGCTGCCCCAGGCCGACCTAGAAGGGATCCACCTAGCTGGTGCTGACCTGCGCTATGCCGATTTCAGCGGCGCCAACCTGGCAGGCGCCAACCTGCGGGGGTGCGATCTCAGCTTTGCCGATTGCAGCGGCGCCAACCTATCGGGAGCCGACCTGCGGGGATGTCTGCTTTTTGGCAGCAATTTCCGCGGTGCCCTCTTGGAAGGGGCTTTGCTGGATCACGCCGATTGCGATGCCTATACCCATTTCCCGGCGGGCTTTGATCCCAAAGCCCATCGCCTGCACAACCTCTCGGCGGAGGTCTCCCAGTAGGAGATCTTTCCACTGGTTTTCAACCGTTAAGAAAAACACAGTCTGGGTAAAGTCCAGATTTCATAAGGAAGAAAACCGTGATGTGCATAACATGGCCAGCAATTGGGAAGAAAACCTCAAGATTAGTTGATATTTTGCAAAAGCCATTGAGGATAGAAGTATGGATACCCCGCTCAACCCCTTGACGCCGATAACCGGCCGCATTCACTCGGTCGAGACCTGTGGCACGGTAGATGGGCCAGGGATCCGCTTTGTCATCTTCCTACAGGGCTGTCCTCTGCGCTGTCTGTACTGCCACAATCCCGACTGTCGGGATCCCAATGCCGGCCAGGTGGTGACGGTGGACTCCCTCATGGCGGAGATCCAGCGCTGCCGCAATTACTACCTCAAGGGTGGGGGAGTCACGGCCAGCGGGGGGGAACCGTTAATGCAACCCAACTTTGTGGCCGAGATTTTCCGCCGCTGCCACGAGCTGGACTTGCACACGGCTTTGGATACTTCTGGCTATGTGCAACTGGAAACGGCAAAGCCTTTGTTGGAGCATACTGATTTGGTGTTGCTCGATATCAAGTCCTATCTGCCGGAGCTCTATCGCAAAGTTACCGGCGTTTCGCTGCAGCCCACTCTCGATCTGGCTCGCTATTTGGATCAGATTCACAAGCCCACCTGGATTCGTTTTGTTCTCGTTCCTGGACTAACAGATCCTGAGGAAAACATCAAGGGCTTGGCTGAGTTTGTGGCCACTCTATCCAACGTGGAGCGGGTGGAGGTTTTGCCCTTTCACAAGATGGGGGAATACAAATGGCAGCAGTTGGGACTGCCCTACACCCTCAGCGATGTCCAGCCGCCCACCCCGGAACAGATCAACCACGCTTTGCAAATCTTTCGCGAGCGGGGATTGGTGGCGGTTTAATGGCTGCTAAGACTTAGTTTATTGCCGTAGCAACAGTAACAAAAACAGAGTCAATCCCCATTTGCATCAGCTTGATCCCAAAGTCATCTCTAAAATTCTTAGGCTGCCCCTAAAGTAGCGCTAGGTTGAACTTATAGGCTAGGAGCTGGTCAACTCTGGCAGATGGAAAAATAGAGGAGGGATCCCCAGTGGAAGTGCGCGTAACCTACCAGAATGGCGTTCAATTTCAAGCCGAAAGCCGCGGCCATCGCATCCTCAGCGATCAGCCCTTGGACAACCACGGCCAAGATCAGGGAATGACGCCGCCGGAGTGGTTTTTGGCCTCTTTGGGTGCTTGTGTTGGCTTTTATGCCGTCAAGTATCTGGAAGCGCGGCAGTTGGATCCTCGAGGGCTGGAAGTGGTTGTTACTGCAGATAAAGTTGAGCACCCCAGCCGCTTAGACAACATTTGCATTCGCGTTCAGACGGGGATCCCGCTCGACGAAAGGCAGCAAAAGGGCCTAGAAAAAGCTGTCGACGCTTGCATCATCCACAACACCCTCACCCATCCCCCAAAAATGACCACCGAGATCCAGGTTCCCGCACCTGTGGGCGCTTAGCCAGCCAGTGAGCCTATGGAGTTTTCCAGCAATTTCTAATGGTTGCCTCAACTTTTAACCCGTATGGATGTGATTTTGGAGGGATCCACCTATGCCTGTTACCAATCTCGAGGAACTGGAAGCTTTAATCCAGCAGGTGAAAGCTGCCCAGGCTGAGTATGCCACCTTCACCCAGGAGCAGGTGGATCGAATCTTTCACAAAGCTGCCCTGGCGGCCAACAACGAGCGGATCCCCTTGGCCAAGCTGGCCGTAGAGGAGACCGGCATGGGCATTGTGGAAGACAAGGTGATCAAAAATCACTTTGCCTCTGAATACATTTACAACAAGTACAAACACGAGAAAACCTGTGGCGTCATTGAGCGGGACGAGAGCTTTGGCTACGAGCGCATTGCCGAGCCGGTGGGGCTTTTGGCGGGCATTGTGCCGGTCACCAATCCCACTTCGACGACCCTTTTCAAAGCCCTCATCACTCTGAAAACCCGCAACGCCATCATTTTTGCGCCTCACCCCCGCGCCAAACGATGCACCATCGCTGCAGCCAAAGTGGTCAAAGAGGCGGCTGAGGCGGCAGGCGCGCCTGTGGGCTTGATTGGCTGGATTGACGAGCCCACGATTGAGCTTTCTCAGGCTTTGATGCAGCATCCGGAGGTGAAATTGATCCTGGCCACCGGCGGCCCCGGCATGGTCAAGGCGGCCTATTCCTCCGGCCACCCCTCGCTGGGCGTGGGGGCGGGCAACACGCCGGCGGTCATCGACACCAGTGCCGACATTCCCATGGCCGTCAGTTCAATCTTGCTCAGCAAAACTTTTGACAACGGCATGATCTGCGCCTCGGAACAGGCGGTGATTGTGGCGGAGGCCGTTTATGAGCAGGTGAAGGCGGAATTTTGTCATCAAGGGGCCTACTTTTTGGATCCGGAACAAACGCAAGCGGTGCGCCGCATCCTCCTCAAGGATGGCCGTCTCAATCCAGCTATTGTCGGCCAATCGGTGCAGACCATTGCCGCTCTAGCCGGGATCCAGGTACCCGAAGGCACCAAGCTGCTGATTGGGGAAGTGGACAAGGTGGGGCCCGAAGAGCCGTTTTCCTACGAAAAATTGGCCCCTGTTTTGGCCTTCTACCGTGCCAAGGATTTCCACAGCGCCGTCGATGTTGCTGTCCAACTGGTCAATTTTGGCGGACGGGGCCACACCTCTGTTTTGTATACCGATCCAGCCAATCGAGATGATATTGCCTACTTTGAGAATGCCCTACAAACAGCGCGGGTGCTGATCAACACCCCCTCTTCGCAGGGGGCGATTGGGGATCTCTACAACTTTAGGCTGGATCCCTCGTTAACTTTGGGCTGTGGCACGTGGGGGGGCAACTCGGTCTCCGACAATGTGGGGCCGCGCCACCTGCTCAACATTAAAACCGTGGCCTACCGGCGGGAAAATATGCTCTGGTTCCGGGTGCCGCCCAAGATCTACTTCAAGCCGGGATGTCTACCGGTGGCGCTGCGGGAGTTGGCCGGCAAAAAACGGGCTTTTTTGGTGACCGATAAGCCCCTCTTCGAGCTGGGTGTGCTGCAGCCGGTTACCCAGGTTTTGGACGAGCTGCACGTGAACTGGGATGTCTACCACGATGTGGAGCCGGATCCCACCCTCAGCAACATCAACCGCGGCCTGGAGCAGTTGCGCCAGTTTCAGCCAGATGTCATCATCGCCGTGGGCGGCGGATCCCCGATGGATGCGGCCAAGGTGATGTGGCTGATGTACGAGCAGCCCCAGGTGGAGTTTGAAGGCCTGGCAACGCGCTTTATGGACATCCGCAAGCGGGTCTACGAGCTGCCGCCGCTGGGGCAAAAAGCCCAACTGGTCTGCATCCCCACCACTTCCGGGACGGGATCCGAGGTAACGCCCTTTGCGGTGGTGACCGATGACCGGGTGGGGATCAAGTACCCCCTGGCCGACTACGCCCTCACCCCCAGCATGGCCATTGTCGATCCGGATCTCACCCTGAAGATGCCCAAGAAGCTGACGGCTTACGGCGGCATCGATGCCCTCACCCACGCCTTGGAAGCCTATGTCTCGGTGATGGCCAGCGAGTTTACCGACGGGCTGGCGCTGCAGGCAATTAAGCTGCTGATGACCTACCTGCCGCGGGCCTACGAGAAGGGAGCTGAGGATCCAGAAGCGCGGGAAAAAGTCCACTACGCCGCCACCCTTGCCGGCATGGCCTTTGCCAACGCCTTTTTGGGGGTGTGCCACTCTTTGGCCCACAAGCTGGGATCCACCTTCCACCTGCCCCACGGCCTGGCCAATGCCCTGATGATTACCCACGTCATCCGCTACAACGCCACCGACGCCCCCTTCAAGCAGGCCATCTTTCCCCAATACCGCTATCCCAACGCCAAGCACCGCTATGCCGAAATTGCCGATTACCTGCAGTTGGGGGGAGCCAATGATGAGGAAAAGGTCATGCGCCTTATCGAGGCCATCGAGGAGCTGAAGCGGAAGCTGGGGATCCCGGCCAGCATTCGCGAGGCCCTCAGCGAGAGCGAGCAGGCCTTTTACGACCGTCTGGAAGCGATGGCGGAGCAGGCTTTTGATGACCAATGCACCGGCGCCAACCCCCGCTACCCCCTCATTCAGGATATGAAGGAGCTGTACGTCTTGGCCTATCGGGGCTGCCGGGTGGAGGCTGCCCTCTACCACCAGCCGGAGCCGGCTCTGGTTTAAGGTCGGCCTTCCTCCCCGCCAAAACGTACTTCTCCCTTCCCTCCTTGCAACGGCTATGGCTACGCTGCACCGCCCCGATCCCAGCCTGGACATCTGGAAGGCCAGATCCCACCCCTTAGATCCCATTTTTCTGCCCCGCTCGGTGGCGGTGGTGGGGGCAACAGAGCGCGAGGGCAGTGTGGGGCGCACGGTGCTCTGGAACCTGATCAGCCACCCCTTTGGCGGCACGGTCTACCCGGTCAACCCCAAGCGGCACCAGGTGTTGGGCATCCGGGCCTACGAGCGGCTCTCTGCTCTGCCGGAGCCGGTGGATCTGGCCATCATCGCCATCCCGGCAGCCGGGGTGCCGGCGGTTATCCAAGAATGCGTCGAGACCGGCGTCAAGGGGGCCATTGTCCTCTCGGCAGGCTTTAAGGAAATTGGCCCGGAGGGGCTGGAGCTGGAAAAGGCCATCCAAGAGGCTGCCCGCGGCAAGCTGCGCCTCATTGGTCCCAACTGCCTGGGGATCCAAAATCCCCACACTGGCCTCAATGCCACCTTTGCTGCCCAGATGGCCCGACCCGGCAACGTGGGGTTTATCAGCCAAAGCGGGGCGCTCTGCACCTCGATCCTGGACTGGAGCCTGCGGGAAAATGTCGGCTTTAGCGCCTTCATCTCCCTGGGATCCATGCTGGATGTGGGCTGGGGGGATCTCATCGACTATCTGGGCGAGGATCCCCATACCCACAGCATTGTCCTCTACATGGAGTCGATTGGGGACGCGCGGTCGTTTGTGTCGGCGGCCCGCGAGGTGGCGCTGAGCAAGCCGATTATTGTCATCAAGGCGGGGCGTACCCAGGCGGCGGCCCAGGCGGCAGCTTCCCACACGGGATCCCTCACCGGCAGCGACGCGGTTTTGGATGCAGCCTTCCGCCGCTGCGGTGTGCTGCGGGTGGATCACATCGAAGACCTCTTCGACATGGCGGAGGTGCTGGCCAAACAGCCCCGCCCGCAGGGCCCCCACCTCAGCATCCTCACCAATGCCGGCGGACCGGGGGTGCTGGCCACCGACACCCTCATCCGCGCCGGGGGATCCCTGGCCCAGCTCTCTCCCCAAACCCTGGAGCAGCTTAACTCCATCCTGCCGCCCCACTGGAGCCACGGCAATCCCATTGATATTTTGGGCGATGCCGGGCCGGAGCGCTTTGCCCAGGCGCTGGAGATCGTGCTGCGGGATCCCGCCAGCCAGGGCTGTTTGGTGATCCTCACCCCCCAGGCAATGACGGATCCCACCGCCACTGCTGCCAAGGTGGCAGAGACCTGGCGGCGCAGCGGCTCCCGCCAACCCATCCTGGCCAGTTGGATGGGGGGAGACTTGGTGGATGCCGGCGAGCAGATCCTTAACCAAGCGGGGATCCCCACCTACCGCTATCCGGATCAGGCGGCACGGGTGTTCAGCTATCTGTGGCGCTTTAGCGACAACCTCAAGGCCCTCTACGAAACTCCCACTCTGCTCCCTGCAACAGCGGTCGAGCGCGAGAGGGTGCAACAAATTCTCGGCCAAGCCCGGCAGCAAGGTCGCCGGCTCTTAACCGAGGTCGAGTCCAAGGAGATCCTGGCCGCCTACGGGATCCCGGTGGTGCCCACGCGGGTGGCCAATAGCCCGGAAGCAGCGGTAGAGGCCGCCGCAGAAATGGGCTACCCGGTGGTGCTGAAGCTCTACTCCCACACCCTCACCCACAAGAGCGACGTGGGCGGCGTGCAGCTCAACCTGCCCGATGCCGAAGCGGTGCGGCGGGCCTTCGCCCAGATTCGCCGCAACGTCAGTGAGAAAGCAGGGCCAGAGCACTTCCAAGGGGTGACGGTGCAGCCGATGATCCGCACCGACGGCTACGAGCTGATCCTGGGCAGCAGCGAGGATCCCCAGTTTGGGCCGGTGTTGCTGTTTGGCAGCGGCGGCCAACTGGTGGAGGTGTTCCAGGATCGCGCCATTGGCCTTCCCCCCCTCAACACCACCTTGGCGCGCCGCCTGATGGAGAATACCCTCATCTACAAGGCCCTCAAGGGGGTGCGGGGGCGCCGAGCCGTCAATCTGGAAGCGCTGGAACAGCTCTTGGTGCGCTTCAGCCAACTGGTGGCCGAACAGCGGCAGATCCAAGAGATCGACATCAACCCCCTGCTGGCCTCGGGCGAGCAACTGCTGGCTTTGGATGCCCGCGTCATTTTGCGCTCGGAGCAAGAACCACCCGTGCCGTTGGCCATCCGCCCCTACCCCAGCCAGTACAGTTGGCCCTTCCGCGAGGGCATCATCATCCGCCCCATCCGTCCCGAAGACGAGCCGCTGGTGATCCAGTTTCACCGCCACGTCTCCGACTACAGCATCTACCTGCGCTACTTCCACTCCATCAAATACAGCGCCCGCATCGCCCACGAGCGCTTGGTTCGCATCTGCTTTAACGACTACGACCGCGAGATCGCCCTGGTGGCGGAAAAACAGGAGCCAGAAGCTACAATCCTCGGCATCAGCCGCCTCTCCAAAAAACACGGCCCTCCCGAAGAAGCCGAGTTTGCCCTGTTGGTGGCGGATCCCTACCAAAGACAGGGGATCGGCACGGAGCTGCTGACCCGCTTGATTCAGGTGGCCCGCTGCGAAGGGATCCGGCGCCTCACCGGCGAGGTGCTCAGCGAAAACGAGGGCATGCGCCGCCTCTGCAGGCGCTTGGGGTTCCAGTTGCTCCCCTCTTCAGAGGATCCCGGCCTCCTCAGGGCCACGCTGGATCTCGCTGCCGATGCGGCGCTCCCCACCCCCTGCCCTGCCTAGGGATCCCTGGCCCTAAAAACGGTTTGCCGACCGGCTTACCGTAGAATGTGAAGAGCGGCAGCCAGCCTCACGGGTTGCAAAGCCCTTCAGCTCCCCTCTCCCTTTGGGAGAGGGGCTGGGGGTGAGGGCAATTTCCCTTTGGGAGAGGGGCCGGGGGTGAGGGACACAGAAGTGGAGAAGTTTTTGGGGATAGGGGTGAACATGGAAGGGACAGCAGGGAACCCATTGGGGATCCCCTCACCTGTCGCGGTGGCCTGGTCGGGGAGAGTGGGGCGGTGGCTGGCGATGGGATCCCTGCTCCTGGGACTTCTGCTGGGGCTGGGCGGCTGCGGGGTGGGATCCCAAGGGGAAGTGAGGATTCTCCTAGCTTCTTTTGCGGTGACCCGCGATGCCTACCGGCAGATCATCCCTGCCTTTGAGGCCCACTGGCTGGCCCAGACCGGCCAACAGGTGCGCGTAGAAAGCAGCTATGCCGGCTCGGCCACACAAGCGCGGGCGGTCATTGACGGGCTGGATGCCGATGTGGTGGCTCTGGCCCTGGGCCTGGATGTGGAGCGCATTGTGGCTGCCGGTCTCGTTCGACCGGACTGGGAAAGCCGCACGCCCAACCAAGGGATCGTTACCCGCTCGGTGGTGGTGATCGTCACGCGGCAGGGCAACCCCCACGCTATCCACTCTTGGCTGGACCTGGCCCGGCCTGGCTTGCAGGTGGTTACCGCCAACCCCAAAACCTCAGGGGGCGCCCGCTGGAACTTTTTGGCCCTCTGGAGTGCTGTCCCTGAACCTCAGGCCCTGGCCTTCACCACCCAGGTCTACAAAAATGTCCGCGTCCTGCCGCGGGACTCGCGGGAAGCCACCGATGTCTTTTTCCAAAAAGGGCAGGGGGATGCCCTGCTCACCTACGAACAGGAGGTGATCCTGGCCGGCCTGCGCGGCCAGCCCTTGCCCTACGTGGTGCCGGATCCCAACATTTCCATCGACAACCCCGTAGCCGTGGTGGATGCCACGGTGGAGCGAAAAGGAACCCGCGCCGTGGCCGAAGCCTTTGTGAACTACCTGTTTACTCCAGAAGCGCAGCGGGCCTTTGCCGAGGTGGGTTTCCGTCCGGTGGAGCCGACGGTGGCGCAAGAGTTTGCCCGGCGGTACCCTCCCATCGAGAAGCTGGTGACCGTCGCCGACCTGGGCGGCTGGGAGACGATCCAAAACCGCTTCTTTGCCGATGGGGCTGTGTTTGACCGCATCCAAGCTGGGTTGTAGGGAGCCTCCCTTGTTTTGCATCCCCATTCAAGGTATCCTGGGAGCAGTATCAACGGTTTGTTGACAGGTTTACCGTAGATTAGAGGCTCCCTACCTCCTCAGGGATAGGCAGCGCCATCCGGCCAACCCTTAGCTAGGCAGAACCTATGGGCATCACCATTGCAGGGGTATCGAAGCGTTTTGGGCAGTTTCAGGCTCTCCACCCTACGGATCTCACCATTCCCACGGGATCCCTGGTTGCCCTGTTGGGGCCGTCGGGTTCCGGCAAATCTACCCTCTTGCGCCTGATTGCCGGCCTAGAAAAGCCGGACACGGGGCGGATTTTCCTCACCGGGCGGGATGCCACCCATGCCAGCGTCCAGGAGCGCAACGTCGGCTTTGTCTTCCAGCACTACGCCCTGTTCAAGCACATGACGGTGCGGCAGAACATCGCCTTTGGCCTGGAGATCCGCAAAGCTTCGCGGGCCGAGATCCGGGCGCGGGTGGACGAGCTGTTGGAGCTGGTGCAACTGTCGGGTTTTGGGGATCGCTATCCCTCGCAGCTTTCGGGTGGGCAGCGGCAGCGGGTGGCGCTGGCCCGCGCCTTGGCGGTGGAGCCGCAGGTTTTGCTTTTGGACGAGCCCTTTGGGGCGCTAGATGCCAGGGTGCGCAAGGAGCTGCGCCAGTGGCTGCGGCGCCTGCACGACAAGGTGCACGTCACCACCGTCTTGGTTACCCACGACCAGGAAGAGGCCATGGAGGTAGCCGACCAGATCGTGGTCATGAACCAGGGGCGGATCGAACAGGTGGGATCCCCTGCCGAGATCTACGATCACCCGGCCACTCCCTTTGTCATGAGCTTCATCGGCCCGGTCAACGAGCTCTCTCCCCGCTCCCTGTTATCTTGCCAGCTTCCCGAGGCCCAGGCGGGCCCGCACCAGCTCTTCTTGCGCCCCCACGATGTGCAGATCGAGGTCAACCCCAATAGCAGCGGCGTCTCGGCTTGGGTCAAAGAGATCATCCACCTGGGGCGGGAGATCCAGGCGGAGCTGATTCTCAGCGATGGCGGATCCCTGTGGGCCCACCTCAGCCGCGAGCAATATGCCAGCCAGCCGCTGCAGGTGGGGCAGCAGGTCTATGTCCGCCCCAAGGTGGTCAAGGCCTTTCCCCTCAAAAAAAACGATAAGAAAACTGCCATGACCCCGCTGGCAATGGCGGGACGGAGTCCGATGTCGCTGGGAGCTTGAGGAAAGTTGCAGCAAGCCGGGTTTCAACTGTCTTGGCCGTGGCGGCTGAGCTTGGGCTATCTCTTCCTGATGTTGGCCTTGCCGCTGGCGGCCTTGATCGCCAAGTCCAGCAGCGTCGGCTGGGCGGAGTTCTGGCGGATCGCGACGGATCCGGTGGCCCTCTCCGCCTATGAGGTTACTTTTGTAACCGCGCTGCTGGCGGCTTTGGTTAACGGCGTAATGGGCACCCTGACGGCTTGGGTGTTGGTGCGCTACGCCTTCCCCGGCAAAAAGCTCCTTGAGGGGTTGATCGATCTGCCCTTTGCCCTGCCCACGGCTGTGGCCGGCCTCACCCTGGCAACCGTTTACAGCAGCAACGGCTGGATTGGATCCCTTTTGGCCCCCTTGGGGATCCGCATTGCCTTTACCCGGCTGGGGGTGGGGGTGGCGATGCTGTTTATCTCTTTTCCCTTTGTGGTGCGGACGGTACAGCCGGTGCTGCAGGAGCTGGAACGAGATGTGGAAGAGGCGGCCTGGAGCTTGGGCGCCTCCCGCTGGCAGACCTTCTGGCGGGTGGTGCTGCCCCAGATTTTGCCCGCCGTGTTGACCGGCGTGGCCCTAGGGTTTTCCCGTGCTGTGGGTGAATATGGCTCCATTGTTATCATCGCCTCTAGCATCCCCTTCCGGGATCTCATCGCGGCAGTGCTGGTGATCCAGCGGCTGGAACAGTACGACTATGCCGGGGCAACGGTGATCGGGACGGCGATGCTGGGGATCTCGTTCTTGTCGCTGGTGGTGATTAACCTTCTGCAAGCCTGGGGAAGTCGCCATGAAACCTGACGGGATAGCGGGTGTCCAACCGGAGCCATCGACAAACCCTTGGCTGTCGGGCCTGTTGATCGGCATTGTCGGGCTCTACATCGCCCTGCTGCTTGGGATCCCGGTGGTGAACATCTTTTATCAAGCGTTTCGAGAAGGGATCCCAGCTTTTCTCCAGCACCTGACCGAGCGGGAGCTGCTCAGCGCCCTCCGATTGACGGTGCTGACGGCGCTGGTTGTTGTTCCCCTCAATACTTTTTTTGGCCTCTGCGCCGCCTTGGCCTTGGCTCGCCGCCGTTTTCCGGGGCGGGCTTTGCTGCTCAGCTTGATCGATCTGCCCTTTTCCATTTCCCCGGTGGTGGCCGGCCTGATGCTGGTGCTCCTCTTTGGCCGTCAGGGTTGGCTGGGATCCTGGAACCTGCGGGTCATCTTTGCCTTTCCGGGCATTGTGCTGGCCACGGCTTTCATCACGCTCCCTTTTGTAGTGCGGGAGGTACTGCCGGTGTTGGAAGAGGCCGGCAGCGAGGAAGAAGAAGCCGCCAAAACCCTGGGGGCCAATTCCTGGCAGATCTTCTGGCGCATCACCCTACCCAACATCCGCTGGGGACTCCTGTACGGGGTCATCCTGACCAATGCCCGCGCCATGGGGGAGTTCGGCGCTGTCGCGGTGGTCTCTGGCAACATCATTGGCCGCACCCAGACCCTTCCCTTATTTGTGGAAGATGCCTACCGCAGCTATGCCACGGGCTCGGCCTATGCGGCGGCAGTGGTGCTCTCCTTGCTGGCGGTGGTAACCCTGGTGGCCAAGGAGCTGCTGGAGCGGGGATCCCCTTCCCGCCGCATCTTCTAGACATCTTTTGGGATCCTTGCAATCAACGCTCTAACCCCCCTCTCCCTGAGGGAGAGGGGCCGGGGGTGAGGGCAGCCATGACCGTCATCGGCTAGGGTGTGGCTTAGACAGACTCGGTGAGGATCTCGGGCAGACAAACCTGGGTGCCCCCCAGGCCGCAGTAGCCGCGTGGGTTTTTGGCCAGGTACTGCTGGTGGTAGTCTTCGGCGTAGTAGAACTCTGGGGCGTCCAGGATCTCAGTGGTGATTTGGCCGTAGCCGTGGGCGCTCAGAGCCTGCTGGTAGAGATCGCGGGTTTTTTCCGCCAGCTCCCGTTGTGCCGGGGAATAGACGTAGATGCCGGAGCGATACTGGGTGCCCACATCATTGCCCTGGCGCATCCCTTGGGTGGGATCGTGGTTTTCCCAAAACACCTTCAAAAGCTGCAGGTAGCTAATCTGGCTGGGATCGTAAACCACCCGCACCACCTCGTTGTGGCCAGTCAAACCGGTGCAAACCTCCTCATAGGTGGGGTTGGGGGTATACCCGCCAGCGTAGCCCACGGCAGTGGTGAACACCCCGGGCAACTGCCAAAACTTGCGCTCCGCTCCCCAAAAGCAGCCCATGCCGAACAGGGCCAGCTCCATGCCCTCGGGAAAAGGGGGCTTTAGGGGCGTGCCCTTGACGTAGTGCCGGTTAACGATTGCCATTGGCTCGGAGCGGCCCGGCAAAGCCTCTTCCGGCGTGGGCAAGGTCAGCTTCTTGCTCAGTTTGCCAAAACCAAAGAGCGCCATGGCGGTAGCCCGATACATTCGTTAACATCTACCAGCCTAGCGTAGATAGCCGCTCTTGTCTCGAGAAAAGATTGGCAAGGGAGCGGCCTGGGGATTTCAGACCGCCAGCTCCACAACCACAGGGGCATGGTCGCTGGGCTTTTGTAGCCGCCGCGGCTCGACGTCGATCCAGCAGGCAGTGGCCTTGTCCTGGAGCGGGGGAGAAAGGTAGAGGTGGTCGATGCGCCAGCCGCGATTCTTCTGAAACCCTCCGGCCCGGTAGTCCCACCAGCTAAAATGTCCGGGATCCGGGTTAAACTTGCGAAAGGCATCCTCAAACCCCAAAGCCAGGATCTCCCGCAGGGCCTGCCGTTCTGGCTCCGAGGCCATGATTTCTCCGGCCTTTTGGGGATCGTAGATATCGCGGTCTTCCAGGGCAATGTTAAAGTCCCCACAGAGCAAGATGGGATCCCCTTGGCTGAGGGCAACGGCCAGGTAGTCCTTCAGCGTGGCCAGCCAGCGCAACTTGTAGGCGTACTTGTCGGATCCCACCGCCTCGCCGTTGGGCACGTAGAGGTTGAGAATGCGGATCCCGTGGTAGAGGGCGCCGATCAGCCGCTTTTGCTCGTCCAGGTCTGCAGCCGCCGACAGCAGCGCGCCAAACCCCCGCTCCACCTTCTCCGGCACCTCCCGGCTAATTACGGCCACGCCGTTGTAGGACTTTTGCCCGTACACCTCCACATGAAAGCCTCGCTCCTCAAAGGGGGCGCGGGGAAAGTCCTCATCCACCACCTTGGTCTCCTGCAAGCAGAGCACATCCAGGGATCCCTGCTTGTCTAGCCAAGCCAAAACTTGCGGCAACCGGGTGCGAATGGAGTTGACATTCCAGGTGGCCACTTGCATAGCAGCAGGTTCCCAAGACAACGCTCAGGCCACCATTTTGGCCAAACCCAGGGGATGGATCCCCTGGGGCGAGACCGCGATCCGGTAGGGCAACACCTCGACCCCCGCCTGCAGCGCCTGGCGAAACAGATGGGCATAGCGGGGATCCCGTTCTGCGCCAGGGGCGAACTCGGTGCAATCGGCACGGTTGATCCAGTACAGCAGCAGAGCCCGCTGGCCTTGCCGGCGGATCTCAATCAAATCTTCCAGGTGTTTTTGCCCGCGAGTCGTCACCGTATCCGGGAAGAGGGCGCGGGATCCCACGGCCCAGGTGGTATTTTTAACCTCTAGGTAGGCCAAGCCAGAGTCTCCTATCAGCAGGAAGTCGATTTTGCTCCTGCCGCAGGTCACTTCCCGTTGCCAACGAGAAAACCCCGCCAACTGGGGAAACCACCCTTGTTCCAGCCCCCATTCCACCAGGCGATTGGGCAGGCCAGTGTTGATCCCCACCCACACCCCTTCCACCTGGATCATCTCCCAGGTGTAGGCCAATTTGCGCTTGGGATCGGGGTGATGGGAGAGGTACACAGGTGCCCCTACCTGGCAAACCCCCGTCATCGGCCCGGTGTTGGGGCAGTGAGCGGTTACCTGTTGCCCATTTTCCAGCTCCACCTCGGCAAAGAAGCGCTTGTGGCGGCTGCGCAACACCCCTCTGTGCAGGGAGGTCGGGAAACGATAGGGCAGCGCCCCCTGTTGGCCTGTCATTCGCAAGAGCTCTCCGATAAGTATTTTTTCTTTAGGATTTTGGAAGTCTTCCAGGGGTGGGGTGTTTCCTGCGCTAGGGTAAATGACGTATCTCCCCGGCCAGGGCCTTTTTTTGCCGATGCCTTGTTCATATATCCTTTAATACCTTACCTTTTTCTATCCCTTTGCCAAAACCACTTGGAGAAGAAAAGCCGAATGTTGCGTCTTGACCCCGATCCCGGCTTTCAGCCTTCGGATCCGTTGCAGGACAACCGTGGTCGTGTGGCCATCTTCATCGACGGATCCAATCTGTTCTATGCCGCTCTGCAACTGGGCATTGAGATCGACTACACCCGCCTGCTGAAGACGCTAACCGGCCGTTCTCCCCTTCTGCGCTCCTTTTTCTACACCGGCGTCGATCGCAACAACGAAAAGCAGCAGGGGTTTTTGCTCTGGATGCGTCGCAACGGCTACCGCGTGGTTACCAAAGAGCTGACCCAACTGCCCGATGGATCCAAGCGGGCCAACCTAGATGTGGAAATTGCTGTGGACATGTTGTCGCTGGTGCGTTGGTACGAGACGGCAGTGCTGGTGAGCGGCGATGGGGATTTGGCCTACGCGGTCAATGCCGTCAGCTACCAAGGGGCACGGGTGGAGGTGGTTAGCTTGCGTTCCATGACCAGCGACCAACTGATCAACTTGGCAGATCGCTACATCGACCTAGAATCCCTCAAAGACCAAATTAAGAAGACCAATCGCCCCTCCTATCTGTACCGACCCGGGTTCACCACCGACGAGGAGGATGAGGGGTAATTTTTCTCTCACCCCCCACCCCAAAGGAGGGGGTTCAGCGAGATTGCAAAGTTGAAGGGATCCCCTGCAGCAGGTAAACGGGGTTAAGGGGGGCGAAGCGGGTGCCTTCTGCCAGGGCTGTGGAGCGGGAGATCTGGATGTGTTCTAGCCGCACCTGCCAGCCCTGCGAGCGCAGCGATTGCAGGGTTTCGCTGCAGGTTTCCAGAGTGGCAAAGTTGGCCACCAAGATCCCCTCAGGCCGCAGGCGGGCAGCCACCACCGGCAGCAGATCGCGGATCCCTTTGCCGCCTCCCCCCAGCAACACCCGATCGGGATCCGGCAAGTCGGCCAGCACCTGGGGCGCTGCCCCGGGGATCACGTGCAGGTTCTCCAGGCCGAAGCGTTGGCGGTTGCGCCGGATGAGACAAATACCCATGGCGTTGCGCTCAACGGCATAGACCTGGAGCTGGGGGGAGAGGCGGGCGATCTCTACGGCCACGGAGCCGGTGCCGGCCCCGACATCCCACACCACTCCCTGCCGCGGCAATTGCAAGGCCCCCAGGGTGAGCAGGCGGATGGGTTGCTTGGTGATCAGGCCGGGCTGGTCGGGAAAGGTGTGGAACTGGTCGTCGGGGATCCCGACTAGGGGCCAGCGGCGGGGATCCGGTTCCGGGTCAACGCGGCGCAACACCACCAGATTGGGGCTGGGGAAAGCGGAGTTCTCACCTTCCTGCAGAGGCAGGATCTGCTCGTGGGGGGATCCCAGTTGGCTGCATACCCAGCCCTGGTAGCGCACCGGCAACCGCAGGTCGGCAATGAACTGGGCCAAGCTGGCTGGCGTGTGCTCTGGGTCGGTAAGCACCACAATCACAGGGGATCCCTGTTTGAGAGCGGGTTCCAACGGCTCCATTCCCCGCCCGTGCAGACTGAGAATGGTGGCCTCCTGCCAGGGGATCTGCAGGCGGTTGAGGGCCAACTGCACCGAGCTGACTTGGGGGTAAAAAGCCAGTTGCTCCGCCGGGAAATACTGGGTCAGCAGGCGCCCAATCCCAAAAAACAGGGGATCCCCGCTGGCCAATAAAACCAGGGATCCCTGTGCCAGCTCCTTTTGCAAAAGCGGGATCCAACTTTCCACCGATCCAGTAAGCCGGATCTGGCGGGCCGGATGGTCGGCAAAGTGCTGCAGCAGGCTGGGGGGCCCGGCCAGGGTTTGCGCTTGGGAGAGGGGGGGAATCGCCCAAGAGGCCACCGAGCCATCTCCAGCTACCCCTACGACCGCAAGCTGAGGCAACCGGCTCGCCATCTAGCGTTCGACAGGCGGGTGGTACTGGCGCATGTGGTTGAGAAAATCCAGGCGCAGCTCCGCTACTTCCCGCTGCATCTCCCGCATTTCCCGAATAAAGCCCAGATGAGCCTCGATCAGGCGACCATCCCGATCCCGAAATTGCTCCATCATCATGGCTTGCGCTTCCCTCAGCTCGGCAAACCCGGCCTGCATATCGCGGCGAGACTCCTGGATGGCCCTCTCCAGCTCATCTCCCCGCTCTTCGTTCTGGCGAATCCGCTCCTGGTTGTGCTGAATTAACGCCCGGATCTCCTGGATTTCGGTCTGGAGCTGGGCTTCGATGGCCTGCCGCTCGGCTCGCATTGCAGCCATCTGGGCCTCAAAGCGCTCGGCAGCTTGTTGCCGCTCAGCTCGGATCTCGGCGATCTCGGCGGAGAAACGCTCGGCGGCCCGCTGCTGCTCGGCTCGGATCTCGGCGATCTGGGCTGTAAAGGCCTGCCGCATTTCCGTCATCTGGGCCTCAAAGCGCTCGGCGGCCCGCTGCTGTTCGGCCCGGATCTCGGCGATCTCGGCGGAGAAACGCTCGGCGGCCCGCTGCTGCTCGGCTCGGATCTCGGCGATCTGGGCTGCAAAGGCCTGCCGCATTTCCGTCATCTGGGCCTCAAAGCGCTCGGCGGCTTGTTGCCGCTCGGCCCGGATCTCGGCGATCTGAGCTGTAAAGGCCTGCCGCATTTCCGTCATCTGGGCCTCAAAGCGCTCGGCAGCTTGTTGCCGCTCGGCCCGGAGTTCGGCGATCTCGGCGGAGAAACGCTCAGCGGCCCGCTGCTGCTCGGCTCGGATCTCGGCGATCTGGGCTGCAAAGGCCTGTCGCATTTCCGTCATCTGGGCCTCAAAGCGCTGGGCGGCCCGCTGCTGCTCAGCCCGCAGCTCTTGAAGCTGTTCTTGTTGGAGCTGAAGGTTGCGGATCAGCCACTCCTCTTGTTCGGGGGTCATGGGAAAGGTCTGAAGATGTCGTTCCAATTCTAGTCAGTTGGGAATGGGATCCCGGCGAGCGGCCAGCAGCAGAGCATTGACGATGGCAGCGGCCACCGGGGATCCGCCTTTGCGGCCCTCCACCCGAATCTGGGGGACATCCGTTTGTGCCAATGCCTGTTTGGCCTCCTCCACGGCCACAAAGCCCACCGGCACCCCGATCACCAGGCTGGGCCGGATCCGCTCTGCCCGAATCTCTTCCACCAGCGCCAGCAGCGCCGTGGGCGCATTGCCGACAACAAAGATGGCTTCCGGGTAGCGGCGGGCCACCTGGATCATCCCCTGGGCAGTGCGGGTTTGCCCTGCCGCGGGGGGGTCTTCCACCCAGTCCAAAGCGCAATAGAGCGGGATCCCCTGCGCCTCAAGGCCAGCTTGGATCCCGGCAGCCACCATCCTCACATCCACCACCACGGGCCTTTGCTGCCGCAGGGCCGCCAGCCCCACCTCGACCGCCGTGGGGCTAAACACAAAGCGATCCCGCAGCTCAAAATCGGCGGTGGCGTGGATGGCGCGGCGCACGATCTCATAGGGGATCCCTTGCCAGGGGTGGGGGCCGATCTCTTGGTCGATCTGGCGAAAGCTGGCCGCCGTAATGGGGTCTATCCAAGCTGTCTCATCCATCATCTCAGCCATCGTGGGATCCACAGGCGGAGCCATGGTTCGGCTAGGGTGGTTTCTACGTCCTGCTGACGCGAGCAGTCTTGTTCGGGGAAAGTCGCGCAGAACGTCCAGAAAAGCTGTGCTCAAAAGGGTTACCTGAGAGAAACGCCCCTTTAGTTCCACTCTAGACGCCCCGAAGCAGCCGCTAAGATCGGTCTATGCTGGTGGAGATGGGCCTGTTGTTGTCACACGCTCCTCCCTTGCCTGAACCCAACTTTTCTCCCTCTGCTGCTGTCGGCGGGGCAAGCTCCCCTCCCCTCGCGCCGGCCCCCTCTTCGGTCGGCAACAGGGATCCCCTTGCCGTGCTCCCTCGCTATGGCCATTCCCAAACCTGGCTCTGGCGTGGCTGGTCTATCCATTTCACCTACACCCCCAGTCGCGCCCAAACCTCCAAGGGCCAGGTGAACTTGACGGCGGCTCCGGCCATCTTGATCCATGGCTTGGGAGCCTCGGTGGGCCATTGGCGCCATAACATTGTTCCCTTGGGATCCCAGCGCCCCGTCTATGCCCTTGACTTGCTGGGATTTGGGAAAAGCGCCAAGCCGGAGATCGCCTACAGCGTCGATCTGTGGGTGGAGCAGGTGTACGAGTTTTGGTATGCCCACATCCAACAGCCCAGCATCCTGGTGGGCCACTCCATCGGCGGGTTGGTGGGGGTGATCGCGGCTGCCCGCTATCCCCAGATGGTGAAGGGTTTGTGCTTGATCAGTTGTGCCGATGGGCCTCACCCGGAAGAATTGCCCTCTCCTTGGGATGCCCTGGTTCAAGCCCTTTGCGAAGGGATCCTGGCTGTTTTGGGCTGCCCGCTCACCTATCCCCATTTGTTTAACTGGCTGCGACAAACCGAGGTGCTGCGGGCCTGGATCAAAAATGTCTACAAACGGGACGAGCAGGTGGACGAGGAGTTGGTGCAGATCTTCCAGAGGCCTGCCTTTGAGCCGGGGGCAGCCCACGTGTTTTTGGATAGCCTGAGGGCCATCCTTTGCCGCCGCTTCGACAGCCCCAAGCGCCTGCTGCCCACCCTCAAAATGCCGATTTTGCTCCTCTGGGGCCAAGAAGATCCGGCGGTGCCCAGCTTTTTGGCAGACCAATTCAAGCGCTGGCAGCCGGCTCTTACCTTGGTGAAGCTGCCAGGGGTGGGTCACTGCGCTCACGACGAGCTGCCCCACTGGGTCAACGCCCTCATTGGTGAGTGGGCGGCCAGCTTGGAGACTTTCCCCGACTTGTCCACCCACCTTCGCAGGGATCCCGCGGCTGACTAGTCCAGCCAGTTGCCCTGCCAAGGTTCAGCAGTGCCCTCCCTGCTATCGATAAACTACCCCACCGCATAGGCGGGTGGGGTTTTAGCGCTACGCGCCGCTGACGCGAACAGTAGCCCTGCAGTTGGCAAGCCAACCACGGACCTCCAGGCTGGTTTATGGCAGCCACCAAAAGTGCAATGACGTTGGCACCGTTCAAATCTGCATCCCCTTCCTAGCCACAGGCCGGGTTCACACAACGAAAACGCTTCCCTTCCCGCTGGCCAATCCACAAACACCGGTGACAAGTCTGCGAGCTGTAGGCAGGCAGCACCACCACCTTTACCCCTGCTCTTGCTGCCTTGCACAGCCTGTTAAAGAATCAAGGGGTACAGTAGCAACACTTAGCAAACCAACTTCGGAAGCAGGATGGATTAATCAGTAGTAAAGAAGTCTGCACTATCTGCTCCAGGCTATACTTCCCAACTCTGGAAAACTGCCGAATAAAATGCTTCAAAACCGACCACATCATCTCAATAGGATTCAATTCCGGCGCATACACAGGCAGGTATAGAATTCGCGCTCCTGTCCCCCT